>RFZJ01000075.1 GCA_009920765.1 Planctomycetota bacterium
AAGCGAAGGCGAAAGGCTGTCATTCAAAATCCCGAATGGGAAAAGAACCCCTTGAAAGCAACTGTTCAATTCTAGCGCTGAATTTGAGAAAGATGATAAAAGTCGATGGTTTTCAGGAAAGTTCCTGCCCTACTTATTCGTTATAAAACGAACCTGGCTTGGGAAATTATTCCCAAGCCAGAAAAATTCACCAAAGTTCGATCCCTAAAACCTTATGATTCGTAATCTGCCAAGTTTACAGATTCCATACTGTCCACCAAGCCTAGTGCTCGGTCAGAAATCTTGGCCCAACCCGCATTGCTATTGCTGCTTTTCATGTCCCAGCCATGACCTTCTTCCATTTCTTTTTGGCATGAAATACAAAAAGCACTGTATGGGAGGGCTTGTAATCGACCAACTGGAATCTTCTTTTTACAAGATTCGCATGTCCCGTAATTCCCTTTCTTTAACTTTACCAATGCACGTTCAATCTGCGCCAATTCATCAGATTCAAGTTCTGCAAGTTGGCAGTTAACTTCTTCGTTGCCCGCATCAAAAGCCTCGTCCGCAGTATCACGGCCTTCTCTTGAATGCAGGGAATCAATATCGCCCAACAACTTGGAGCGCAAGTCGGAGCGTCGAGCCATTAAAACCTTATGCAATTGTAATAGTGCGTCTACTCTAGCCATGATCCACCTCTATTTCTTAAAGTCTCTTGAAAGAAACCCCCTATAATTTTTAATTAAGACAAAGAACAACCTTTAGACTTCAGGCAGAGCTTTGATCTAATGCTAAATTGAAAAAGTAGCATTCATAAAAGAGAGCAAAACCCTGTCAGAAGTGAGATTCCAACGAAAGTTAGAACCTATTTTTCTCTGCCGTCAGAAGTATATACGCCATAAAGTGAGAAAGAGTTCACTGAAACAACAAAACTTTAAACTAATTTTAAAAATTTAGGTTTCAGAAAGACAAAAGTAGGAGTAATAGCGATTTTAATGATTGTAAAGGCAGGAAAAAACCCAGCCAAATTTAAAAGAAATTTCAAATGACTCGCAGAGTTTAAGAAATTGCCAACTGGACTCTTGGTAAACGGGTTTAAGGATTAGCAAGAATTGAGGAGATTCCAGAAAGCTCAGATCCGGGAGCTAAATACCATAGTCTGGGCATTAAAGCCTCTGGAAGGTTGGCAAAGTTAAAAGAAGCCTGGGGGGAATTTTTACCCGAACGAACCTCTAAAAACAAATCCGTGAAGGACTTGGGTTTTTCGTAACGGATGGCTTTATTATCCTCGGAAAGACCGGCAAGCTTGCGTGCCTCAGCTACGGCATCTTCAAGAGTCCCAATCTGATCGATCAAACCATACTTAAGAGCCTGTTCTCCGGTAAAAATACCGCCATCAGCTCGATAACGCGTATAAGTCTTGCCTTCGATTTTAGGACCAGGGCCAGCTTGCAGGGGATCGATGGTGATCTTTTCGAGAAATTTATTTTTAAGCTCGGGTCTGCCATCTTCCACAACTTTCAAAAACAAGTTGTAGGATTGGTCAACCATATCCTGCCAAACTTGCCTTTCCTTGGCCCCCATCTCCTTGAAAGGTGAACCACTATCTTTAATTTCACCTTGTTTGATGGTAATCATCCCGGCACCAATTTGCTTGCTTAGGCCTTCCATATTGGGAAAGGATGCATAAACCCCAATGGAACCAGTCATGGTAGTGCGCTCTGCAAAGATTTTTGAAGCTGGCATTGCTACATAATAGCCTCCTGATGCAGCCAAACTTCCCATGGAAACAACCAAATGAGGAACAGCGTGAAGTTTTTTTGAATCATTGCCCTGCTTTAATTCAACAAGCCTGCGATGCAAATCATCGCTTGCAGTGATGCTTCCACCTGGGCTATTAACACGAAGGACAACTGCCTTCACATTTTTATCTTTAGAAGCCTGAGAAATTTGCTTATGAACAAACCCCAGAGTTCCTTCCATAATAACACCTTCAAGGTTGATGATTGCAACCTTATCCTTGGAGGTGGTGCTACCTGAATGGTGGGTTTCAGAAAGTTGGGCAGACGAGGAAAAATCAGCGGAAGTTCCACCACCTACTGCTGCAGCCCCAAGGCATGCAAGAAATGCAAATCCGCCAAGCAATACATTCATCACCAGCGAAATGGCAAGAAGACAGCCTACAAGGGAGGATCGTTGCTGTGGCATGGGGTAATAGGGGGGAAAAGGAGAAGGGTTATTGAAATCAGATTGGCTCATGTTGAATCGTCCATATTTAGGTTAAAAATCATCTAATGCAATGATAGATGTTTATTTTAGCGTTGAAAGTAAATACCTGCCAACCTTGCGAAAATAGTTTTATGGGTTAGTTTGTTAATTCAAAGCCTTGGAAGGCAAAGAATTACAGGAGAAAAACATGAAGTTACGCTGCAGGTTGGATGGCTTAATCGTGCCCGCCAGGGTGGAATCGAGCCGGCTTTTAGCCTGGGATGGCGAGGAAAGCTTCGAATTGGGCAAAATGGAGGCAAGTTTTTATGAAATAGTCGAAGCAAACCAATCAGAATGGCAGGAATTAGCAAGAAAAGGCTATAGAATTTTAAGGTGGGCTACGGATTTTAAGCCATCAAAACCTACAATCTACCCCACAAATCACTAAATCCAGTTGCCAACGGGCAATAAATGTTCTAATTAAATCAAAGATGGCTTAATTCAATTGGGGACGTAGCTCAACTGGTTAGAGCACCGGCCTGTCGAGCCGGATGTTGCGGGTTCGAGTCCCGTCGTCCTCGTTAAACAAACAGCCTTCATAAAGAACCCTGGGGATTGCTTTTCCCAGGGTTCTTTTTATTGCTAAGGCATCTTGGTAAAAAAAACAGCGACCGTAAAGGTTCAATCTACTTGGTTTGCTCATAAAAGAAGATCCACACCAATTGCTTTTTAGCCTATTCAAGCAAACCGGATAATTCCCCAATAATAAAACTTTAAAGATAGTTTAAATAGGTTTATTTATTTTCATAAAACATCGGGTCACAAAAGTATGATTAAAAAATAGTTCAGAAAACAGGTGCTTGCCCTTTTGCAAGATATGGTACTTTGATTATCAACCCGGGAGCCTGGACAATTATTTAAAAAATACCGGCTGACCACACTTCATGAAATCCTCGCAATTTACTTGCTTGCTCCCCGCATTTCAATGTGCTAATTTGCCAACAATGTTTATATACTAGGCATAGCTTCGAATTTACGAGCTATGTCTTTTCAACGAATTACGGAATTTCAGGAACCATCCATGATCGAATTCAAGAATCGTGTTTTATTTGTTGGCTTTGGAGCTGTGGCCCGTTGCTCAATCCCCGTGCTAATGGACCATGTGAAAATACCAACCAAAAATATCACCATCATGGATTTTGATTCCAATGACGAGGCCTTGCGTCCTTGGGTTGAAAAAGGCGTCACCTTCGTCAAAAATCGCGTCACCCGCGAAAACATGGGCACTCTTCTTGCACAGTATGTTTCCAAAGGCGATGTCATCATCGATCTCGCTTGGAATATCGATTGCTGCGAAATTCTGGATTGGTGCCACGAGCATGGTGTGCTCTACATCAACACCTCGGTGGAAGTTTGGGATCCCTACGAAAACGCAGAAAAACTGCACCCAACCGAACGCACCCTTTATCACAGGCACATGAAACTGCGGAAACTCACCGCCTCATGGAAAAAGCCTTCTGTCACTGCAGTATTGGAGCATGGTGCAAACCCAGGCCTTATCAGCCATTTCACCAAACATGGCCTTTTGGACATTGCAAGCCATGCACTTGCAGACAAACTTTTCAAGGGCGCCCAAGCCGAACTTATTGCAGAACATGCAAAGAAACAGGAATTCAACCACCTTGCACATCAATTGGGTGTCAAGGTTATTCACTGCAGTGAACGCGATACGCAAATCACTGACAAACCAAAACTGGTGAACGAATTCTTGAACACATGGAGTGTTGAAGGATTTCGTGAAGAAGGAACGACAACTGCAGAAATGGGCTGGGGCACACATGAAAAAGAACTTCCCGCCTTTGCCTATGAGCACAAGGAAGGCCCCGGTAGCCAAATCTGCCTCGCCCGCATGGGCATCAACACCTATGTGAATAGTTGGGTTCCAAACTACAGTATTGTTGGGATGGTGGTAAGGCATGGTGAGGCTTTCAGCATCACCGAAAAACTTACCGTTCGCGAAGGAAACAAAACCATCTACAGGCCAACCGTGCATTACGCTTACTGCCCTTGTGATGCTGCAATCGCATCTTTAAACGAATTAAGAAGCAACCGCTACAACCTTCAGCCAAAAGTCCGCATCATGACAGATGAAATCATTTCCGGCGAAGACATCCTTGGGGCCTTGATCATGGGCCACCCCTATAAATCATGGTGGTGCGGTTCAGATCTTTCGATCGAAGAATCACGCAGGAAAGTCCCTCACCAAAACGCAACCACCCTTCAGGTTGCAATCTCAGTGGTGGCGGCCTTCATGTGGATGATCGAAAACCCAGAAAAAGGCGTGGTTCTCCCGGATGATCTTCCTCACGACTTTGTCTTGAAAATTTCTAAGCCTTATCTTGGGAAGTTTATTTCTGTCTCTTCCGATTGGACCCCTCTTCGCGATTACGCTAATGCGTTCAATAGCTATAACAAACCAGAGCAGGATTTATCCGATCCATGGCAGTTTAAAAACTTCCTCATCAATGATGGGGATTGATTTCACTTGCATCGTTCATGAGGGCTGTTTTTAAAGGCAACCTTCAGTCCCTATCATCTAACAAGTATCAGATACGAATTAAATTCAAGATTGTGAGCTTTCATCCATGGATCAAAAAACCCTTCTAAAACTAGCAAAAACCCATGGCACACCACTTTTCATCGTGGATCACAAGGAACTCATCAAGAATTACAAGTTATTTCGCAAGAACTTCCCCAGGGTTCAAATTTACTACGCAGTGAAGGTGAACAGCGACCCTGCCATCGTTGAAACTTTTTACAAACTGGGCAGCAGTTTTGATGTTGCAAGTATTCAAGAATTCAACACCGTTCACGCATTCATTGCGCATCTTCCCGCCAAGCAAAGGCAGGATTTCATCTGGAATCGCATCATTTATGCAAACCCCATCAAGCCTGTGGAAACCCTTAAAGATCTCGACAAATACAAACCTCTTGTCACGTATGACAACCATGAGGAAGTTTTAAAAATCGCAAAGCATGCACCCCATGCAGGGTTGGCACTTCGGGTGCGCGTTCCCAATACGGGATCAATGGTCGAGCTTTCAAGCAAGTTTGGTGCCCTGCCTGGGGAATCTGTCAGCCTGATCAAATTTGCCCACGATCATGGCCTTACCGTTGAGGGGCTTTCTTTTCATGTGGGCAGCCAGTGCACCAATCCTCAAAACTACATTCAAGCCTTGCATCTTTGTGCAGGCATCTTTGCCGAAGCTAAAACTGCAGGATTCAATCTCAAGCTTTTGGATATAGGTGGCGGCTTCCCTGCCCTTTATGATGATAATGTGCCTGAAATAAGCGTCCTTGCAAAAAGCATCAACCATGAAATAGACAGGCTTTTCCCAAAAAACATCGAAATACTTGCAGAACCAGGGCGCTTTTTAGTCGCATCTGCAGGAACTGCGGTTTCAAAAATCATTGGCAAGGCGTTGCGTAACGACAAGCTTTGTTATTATGTCAATGATGGGGTTTACCACACTTATTCAGGTATCATATTCGACCACTGCATCTACCACATGAAGAGTTTCAAAAAAGGTCCCCAGCAGCTTTGCGCAGTTTTCGGCCCCACCTGCGATGCCCTCGACACCATCAGCCTTGCTGAAAACCTGCCTGATCTCGAATTAGATGATTTTCTTTACAGCGAAAACATTGGCGCCTATTCAAATGCCAGCAGCACTCACTTTAATGGCTTCCCGCCTGCAAAAGTCGTACATGTCAACAAATGATCAAACAGCGACTTTATATGGACTCTCAATTATTAAACTCAACCCCGGGTTGGCGGCCTGTATGCAGCAATTGCATTCCTCATAAAGTACTTCTCCGCTACAGCTTTCCCCTTGCTTGAAAAATAAGTGTGCACGATTTTATGTATAGTTGCATAAGTTGCGGCCCTTACACTTACAGGCCAATTACTGCCAAAAATCAACCTGTCTTCGCCAAATACATTCCATAACGAATCCAGCACAGGCTTATAAAACTCAATATCCTTGGGCGCATCACCCATCGTTTTTCTTGTTCCTTCCGCCAACGCAGACACCTTGCAAAACACATTCTTATTTCTTGCAGCCAATTGCATTCCTTCAAGCCAATCTTTTGGAACGGCTTTGCCATCGATCACCAGATTCGCTTCATGGTTGATCACAATTCTTAGATCGGGAATAAGTTTAGCAAGCTTTGCAACTTCAACCGGGGTTGCAGGGCCACCATTAACATCCAGTTCCCTTTGATCCCCTGCGATCATGCGAAGGTTTTCAAGATAACTTTTATCCTCCAGACCTTTTTGCAAATCACCATGATTCACTCGTATGCCCAAATAGAGTGGATTCTTGACGAAACGTTTCCAATGTTCAGAAAACGCATTGTCTGCAGGATTAAGCCTGCCCACTATCCCTGCGAGAAATTTATCCCCCTTCGCAATATCCAGCAACCATTGGTTATCTTCAACCCAGGTACTCGCTTCCACAACGATGGTAGCTTTCACATTGTAAGAGGCAGTCAATTTTTGAAATTCATCAGGCATCACCTTACGATAAAGAACGGGATCGCCTTTCCCCGGCCAGGGTACCCCTTGGGGTCTGGTGGGATCATAAAAATGAGTGTGGGTATCAATTGCAGGAAAGTACTCTACCCCGTCTTCCGCTTTGATTTCAGAAACCAGTGCAGTCGCTAAAATCCCTGCTGCGCCTGCAATAATATTTCGCCTATTGGGAAGGCATGGATGCTTGTAATGCATGTTTTCTCCGGTACCTAAAAACAATGAATTAATTTTTACAGAGTACCATGTTTGAGGCATTAAAACACTTGAAGCCAAAACAAAATGATCAATGGTGGGTTAGGGTGCTATTTGCTTGCTAGTACCCGACAATAGCTTATTATTTATTCGGTGATTATAACACTGATCGATTAGGGGTTTCTTCGCTAATTTACTTTAGCCTTGGGGTTTCATCTTTGTCTTATCGTGTAATATGTGAGTCCATTTTATTGCTTTGCTTATTTCCAACTTTGGTGCTGGCCCATTCCATGGGTGTAGAAGTTCGTCTAAAAAACAACCAGATTCACATTGAAGTTTTTTTTCACGATAACAGCCCCGCTTCTGGAGCTTATGTAACCATTGAAAACGAGACTCGTGAAAAAATCCTCTCTGAAAAAACTGACAAAGATGGAAAACTCAAAGCAACTGTTCCACCTCCCGGAAAATACACGATTACAGTAAATGATGGCGCAGGGCACCTTTCCTCAACCTCTATGATCATTCCAAAAATAAATCCTTCGGAAACCAACGATTTTAACCTTTTAGTTTCAAAATCTCCCGATCGTGATCAATTTATACACACCCCTTGGCTGGGTATTGCGCTTGGCCTTGCAACCATCGCCATTCTTGGATTCATCGCAAACCGACTTTATCAAAACCCAAAATCGCATTCTTGATCCTTCATTTTCGCTTCTAGCGATTATGACGCTTCCCTTCAATCAAGATGCCATTGGTTCCAGCAAATCCCAAAACTTATTCATCCGTTCTTCCGAAATTAATATGGATTCTTTGCATTTAGAGACCAATACTTTGAAATATTGTTACTACACAACTTTGATTACAATTCTTATTCTGGCAAAGCCTGTTAGATCCCAGACTACCCTGACTATTGAATCCCTGGGTAGGATGAGCGCCCACCAATTAGAGTCACTTTATAGAGATGGCAAAGTATTTGAGCCCAGCGATGGATACTTGAAAGGCAGGGCTTTTCCCAAACCTGATAAGTTTGGCCACCAGCTTCGTAGTGAAACCATCGGCTTGGTTTGGAAGGGCAAGAACATCTACACCAATGATGCCATCATGCTGAACCAAGTTGGAAAAAAGCAGATGGTTGCTGCATCGATTTCAAAGGAGGAAAGCTGGCTAGATGGAAAACCATCGGTGATATTTGATTATGCGGTCGGACCTAAATGGGCTCAGAAGGCACGCGATGAAGTACGAGAAATCGCCCCCGGCCTTTATCTTGGAATCATGTATTATCGCAACTGCCCCTGCCCCAAGATGGCTATGTTCTTCGCACTAGAAAACTGCTCCTGCAAACCCTGATCCTCCAACTCTCCTCTTCCCACCATCTTCAGATTACTCCATAATATCTTCCATATTTAAAGGTACATCCCTTTTCTGGAAGAGTTTTCGTTATGGTTTTTACATTTGTTAACCTGGCTATTTCTTTTGCAATTCAGGGAACCTATATCAGCCCCACGATGGCTTTGGTCTTGTATTCCAATGCCCTTCATTTTTTTGATCCCGCTGCAGCCAAGCAACTTCCACCCGGCGATCATTTCGTCAACATCATGTCAGGAAAATTAAAAAGATCCTGCCTGGTTCACATCCCTAAAAATTACAATCCAAGTAATCCCTCTCCAATAGTTTTGATTTTTCATGGCGCTGGAACTAATGCAGCCATGACAGTCAAATTCACTGGAATGAATAAAAAATCAGATGAGGAAGGGTTTATTGCTGTATACCCAAATGGCACAGGAACCGGACCTTTCCTTACATGGAATGCAGGAGTCTTACAGGGCGACATGGCTTCAGGGAAGCCTGATGACGTGGCTTTTATCGTTCAACTTCTCGAAGATCTTTCAATGCAGATCAACTTGGATAAAAAAAGGATTTATGCCACGGGTATTTCGAATGGTGCAATGATGTGTTACAAACTTGCAAGCGAAATTGGTTCAAAGATAGCGGCAATCGCCCCCGTTGCAGGAACCATGGGTCTTGATGAAGTTCATTTAAAAAAACCTCTGCCTGTGATTCATTTTCATGGTACGGAAGATACTTTTGTACCTTTTAACGGGCCAAACTCCCGCACTCCTAAATTCATGAAGTTCAAATCCGCAGAAGATACCGCACTCGTCTGGGCCAAGGCTAACAACTGCGACCTCCGTTGCAAGGAATTTGATTCCAACTCCCTTGTCGACGATGGCACCAAAATCAAAAATAAGCTTTACACAAATTCAAGCAATGGCACTGAAGTTCATTTGGTCATCATCGAGGGCGGTGGCCATACCTGGCCTGGAATGCCCGCAATGGTCAATTTCATAGGCAAATCAACCAAGAATATTTCTGCAAATGACAAAATATGGGAGTTCTTTAAAAAATATCAACTTCATTAACTCAAACTCTTAATAACTCCTGTTGGCTTTTCCTTTAAATATCATCACAATATTGCTTACTCGCTTTTCCTTTAAGCTTTGTGAATAGAAGGCATTGCTGAAACAGAATGACTGATTCCAAACCATCAAGTTGGCGCTTTTTCTTTTCGCTTCCCCTGGCGCAACGCATCGCTATCACTCTTTGGATTACCCTGCTTGTTGCCCTAACTGTAAAAACTATTCTTAAACCAACCAGCCATTCCGTATTTCCGGTTTACTTTAAAGCGGGCACAAGTTGGTGGCAACAGATAGACCTTTATCAGGTGAATCAAGGCCTGGATCATTATCGATATTCCCCGACCGCTGCGATCTTTTTTTCGGTATTCTCCCTAATGGGAATCACTCTGGGAGCAATCCTCTGGAATCTTTGCTCGATCGGTGTGTTTATTCTAGGCTGCAACCGATTAAGAAACATCATGCTTAACCATGGCTCCATCCTCAACAAGGAGTGCGGAGGTTTTTTCATCATTAGTCTTTTTGCAGCACTTAGCGGAATATGGAATTCCCAATGCAACGCGTTCATAATCGGCCTCATCCTTCTTGGAGCAACCGATCTTATTGAAGGTAAAAGCAATCGTGCAGCCTTCGCGCTCGCTTTCGCTTTTATGATAAAAAGCACCATCATGCCAATACTTGCCCTGCTTGTTTTAATCAGGCCTTTTCCTTTATTACCCAAACTTCTACTGGCAATTTCTGCGCTATTACTTTTTCCTTTTCTCACCTCGCCTACTGCATTTGTACTAGCAGAATATCGTTCCTGGTACGAACATCTTCAGGATACGAAAGGGCTGCGTTGGCCAGGGTTCCGAGATGCCTGGTATGGCTGGCTTGTCTTCCAAGAGCAATTACACCCAGGAAATTTCAATGAACAAATATGGAGCATCCCCACCAATTTCCTTTATAAGCTACTTCAATTGATGACAGGAATTGCTACCGCTGCAATTGTCTTTTACTGGAGGACCAGGGTAACAGACAAAGTGGAGCTCATTTTCCGATCCATCGCCTTGGGTACTGCTTGGATTTTATTATTTGGACCGGCCTCGGAGTTTCCAACCTTCGGCTTCATAGCTCCCTTTTTAGGCTGGGCCTGGCTTGAAAGAAAGACTTGGAATAAAGGTGAACCTTTATTGTTAATTTCCCTCGTTTTGATTCTTGTCTTGGGTTGGCAGAACTTCACCTTCCCACTTAGAAACCACCTGCCAATTCTTCTTTCCGCACTTCCCACAGGGACCATTTGCTTCGCTCTTTGGCTAATACAGCAAACCAACTTTAAATTTTCCCGAGGGTTAATATCTGGGGATTCTTTGAAGGATTCTCAAGAATAATTCATGCATTATTTCCCAGATCAGGTAAATTAACTTTAGTTCTAAGTTCTTTTGAAAGGCCATTCCTATGTTCAATCGCAGATTATTTTTAGGCACTTCCATTCTTGCTGGCTCTTTTTACACTGTACCAGGGTTGTTTGCTGAGCAACTTACTTTGACACCAAAACAAACTGATGGCCCCTTCTACCCTGATAAATTGCCACTCGATACGGACAACGATCTTATCATCATCAATGATAAACTCACCCCCGCAGTAGGCCAGATCACACATATTTCAGGAAAGATTCTTGACGCCAACGGCTCCCCGATTAAAAACGCAGTCGTGGAAATCTGGCAATGCGATAACAATGGTGCATACCTTCATTCCAAAACCAGCAACAAAGCCAAACAAGATTCCAATTTCCAGGGCTTCGGGCGATTTGCCACCGCTTCTTCTGGTGAGTATTATTTTCGCACGATCAAACCTGTGGCATACCCAGGCAGGACACCCCACATCCACTTCAAAATTAAAGTTGCAGGAAAGCCTATTTTTGGCACCCAGTGCTATGTAAAAGGCGAGCCCCAGAACGAAAAAGATGGAATTTATCGAAGTGTAAAAGATGATAAGCAAAGGCAAAGCATCACCGTTGATTTCGCCCCAATTCCCGGTTCAAAACTCAAGGAGTTAAGTGCGAATTTCAATCTGGTTTTAGGTTACACCCCAGAAATGCCTTAATACTTAGAGGTAACTTTCTTTTTCAAGTTCAGACCTTAGGCTTGCTAGTTCATCTTGTTTTAAAGAGCCATTGGGAAGCCTGGGAGAACCAACATCCACTCCAAGCATTCCCATCATGGCCTTGGCGCTTGCCATGTATCCACGCTTTACAAGTATATTAACCAATTTGATGGAACGAAGCTGCTCCTTGCGGGCGGTTTCAAAATCAAATTTCTTGAAGGCTTCAATAATACGATGATAAATCGGTGCTGCAAAATTATAGGTGCTTCCCACTGCGCCATGCGCCCCTACCGAAAGTGCGGGCAACAGCATCTCATCCACGCCCCATAAGATTTCAAATCGCCCGCCTTCCATCTGGCTGCATAATTGAAAAGACATGAAATCCACATTGGTAAACTTCAATCCCTTCAGATTGGGGATGGATTTCCCTGCGCGTTCCAAAAACTCAGGCATGGATAATTGAACGCCTGTCATCGTGGGAATATCATAATAATAAAATGGCAGATTAGGTGCTGCACTCGCAATAAACGAACAACACTCCACCAAAGCTTCAACATTTTTTGGTTTGAAATACGATGGGGTTAATGCTGATATGGCCAAGGCTCCCAACTCCTGCGCCTGCTTTGCAAGCGTGCGGGAATCCTCCAAACAATTGGATCCCACATGCACAACCACCTTCAACTTGCTGCTTTTTACAACATCAAACCATCTCCTGGTTAGATTCTTTCTTTCTTCAACATTCAAGGAATGACTTTCGCCTGTACTTCCCCCAATGAAGGCGATATCAACTTTATTGGCTAAAAGATGCGAGGCTATTTTGTCAATCGCATCTAGGTTAAGAGCCCCATCTTTATTGAAGGGGGTATGAGTTGCAGCAACCAAGCCGTTTAACAAATGAATCATGATTTTTCCTTCGCTGTTACAAGGTCTTTATCTTCCCGCGGTTGGATTAATAATACCAACACCACTGAAACCAACGCCATACTTGCAAAGAAACTGAAAATAAAATTCAATGGTACCTGTCGATCTTGAAGGAGTCCAAAGCCCCAGTCTGCAAATCCACCACAACTGATGCTAACCAGATTCATAATGCCATAACCTGTAGCCCGAAGATTTGGGCCAACTATCTGCGAAAGGATCGGCATGTTATTGCAGTCAAAAAATCCCCAACCAATGCCAAACAAAACAAGGGATATCAAGGCCAGGGGCAATGATTCAAAACTTGCGGAATTGCCTACGCCGAATAAAGCAGGGATGATTAAAGCCATTCCCATGGCACTGACATATATCCTGCCCCGTGAAGATTTACGCATCCAGCGATCTGCGAGCCATCCCCCAAGCAAAGCTGCAAATATTGCTGCAACCTGCCAGTAAAGCGTTGCAGATACACCCGCAACGCCCTGGCTGATGTTAAAGGTTTTTTGCAAGATTGCAGGCATCCAATCTCTAACGACCCAGCCAGCAATTGCGGGCAGGGTGAAATACAACACAAGCAGGATAAACGAAAAATTAGTCATCAATGCCCGGGCTGCTTTTATTATGGAAAGCTTTCCCTGAGTATTTTGATTTACCGAATCAACCGGCGCATCCTTAAGGAAAAACATCAGGGGAAGTGCATAACATACCCCGATAATCCCTGTGATATCAAAGGCGAATCGCCAGGTAAGTTTAGGCTCGTCTGCAATGTAGCCACTGAATCCACCAAGAAGAACGCCACAATAAATTGCAATTTGATGCACACCAACCGCCTTGGAACGGGTCATGTTGGAATGGTAATCTGCAATAAGTGCAAGTGCAGCAGGAATGTAAAACGCCTCACTGACTCCCATCAAGGTGCGGGTCCAAAGTAACTCTTCGTAGGAATGCACCCGCCCTGTAATCCAAGTTATGGTGGACCAGACAAACAGGCTTGCACAAATGGTAAAACGCTTGCTGAATCTGTCTGCGATGTAACCACCAAGAGGGCTGAGGAAAGCATAAACCCACTTGAATTGCCCTAGCATATAGCCCCAATTTGCATCACTGCTTATATCAGGGATTTCAAGCATCACAGAACTTTTCATAGCAGAAATCATCTGCCTGTCGAGGTAATTCAATAATGCAACTGGAAAAAGTAATGCCACCACCAGCCATGCATATTTCACAGTATTGGTATTGATCAAGGTAGCCTCATCGACCAGATTTCTGGTGTTCGAATTCCAGGGCTTATTTCGCCGCTTATAAGAATGATCGATCCCTTCCAAGAGACTAGGGGAACCGTGGCACGTGACAAATGAAATGGAAGGTCTTTCCCCCACGAATTGGATTCGGGATCATACTGCATGGCTGAATTGGGAAAACCTGGGTGTTTTTGTTTAGGTTCGAAGTTTACAAGTTTGCCATCATCCCCGCTTAGCAACTGAATAACACCTTTACTAAAAATAGCAGGTGAAGCTGCTGCAACGCAGGGTCTGGACATAATGGGAAGTTTTTTCCATCCAACCTTGGGTTTAAAAACAAATGCATCAGATAAATAGGTGCGTTCAATCTTACCGGTGGCATTAAGTGAAAGCGCTGCCCCACTGAAAAGATAAAAGTTTTCACCATCGCCGGCACAAACAGGAAGCATACGGCCCAACCCGGGCCAAGGTTCCAACACTTTCCAACCCGCCTTTACATCGTTAAGGTTCAAGCACCAGAAGTTATGAAGGGCCTTCAAAGAATCAGGCGCTTCGGTACCACCTGCAAGGTAAACCATGTCACCAATTTTCGCTCCGCACATGTTCGCACAAGGCTTGGGTAACGAAGGGTAAGCCTTGAACTTCAAATGATTGTTATCAAGTGCAACAAGAAAACAATCGGCATAATGCTTTTTGGAATCTGAACCCCCGATGCAAAGCATCCCCTCCTTAAGGGAAACACCTACACCATAGGCAAGCGGCTTTGGAAGTTTACCAGCATTTTTCCAATCTGCCCCGGGATTATCCAGCATGAAGATGGAATCATGCCAGACTTTTATACCACCTTCCCAAGGTTTTTTATCAGGAAAATTAGCCCCACCTGCAACCACAAGTTTGCCATCCATAACACCAGCAAAAGGGGAAGCAAAGCCTTCCTTATCTGGCAAAGGCGCGAGCTTTTCCCACCCTTCCTGTTGCAAAACAAGACAAGCCATGCTTGCCAATAGTGTAAGCATTACAATACTTTCTTACGTAAAAAACTTTAACTCTTAAGATGTTTGGCGAAGTGAGCCTTGGTTCGTTTCCACATCTCATCACTAAGCACATGCCCGGTTTTTTCTTCGATGAACCACGAAAAATTATCTCCTGCATTCATGGCTTCGTACGCCTTCTTGATCAAGGGCATTGCAGCTTTCACTTCTTCAATGGGGCTGCCATCATCGGTTTCACCAAAATTTAAATGCAATGGTTTGGGTGCGATCAAGCTTACGATATCAGGGATATCGCCATGTGCTTTCCAACCGGGTACATAGTTGGGAAAGCAATGAAGTAAATTGGTTCGTTCCATTGCTTGGTAGGTGGGCATGCAGCAATTTCCTACAAGTGCTTTTAATCTTGGCTCCCAAGGGCCGATTTGCCAGGTGTGGGTGGAACCCATGGAATGCCCGTAGCAGCCCAACTTTTGTGCAAGCACTTCGGGCCTGGAAGAGATGTAATCAACGGCTCGTTTCATATCAAGGATGTTTTTCCATGCAAGGGATTTACCTTCCGTAACATATTTCCCAAAAAGAAACCGCTCTAGTTCTGCACCCTTGAGCACTTTTTTGGCCCCCGGCATAATACGGCTATTTCGTTCACCAAAGCCTGCTGCATCAGGGCAAAGCACAACATACCCTTCTTTCGCAAGGGCCACACCTGTCATATGCATTTTCCCGAAATTCGGAGAACGAACGCCTGCAGGTTCATCCTTGCCCACATCGTATTGGCCAGCATGTTGGTGCCAAAGGCAAATGCCTGGCGCTTTATTTTCCGTTTCCACCTTATCGGGAATGAGCAACCAGGCAGCTATTCTTTCCGTTGGCTCAACAAGGTAGTTTACGCGAATGAGTTTATACCCATCCTTCTGCTCGGTTTTTTCAACTTGGGCATCGAGAGGCCCCCCTTCAGGCCAAGGGCCACCCAGGCATTGCTGCAATATCTTTCTCTTATTTGCAACATCTGAAGAAGCATCAATCATGGTATTTGCCCACACAAAGGGGTTTGGAAATGTTGAAGCCAAAGTGGCAAAAGCAAAAAAACTTCTTCTCGAAAATAATCCAGCATCACCGGGTTGATTCATTTTCATTTGGATTGGCTCCTCAGCAAAAGCATCATCATCATACGCATGGAACTAGGTTCCATCATGAACATATTCCCCTTCAAGGTGGAGGAAATGGAACCATCTCGATTCAGATAGCCAAACCATTCGCCATGCACTGGATCCTGAAAATTAGCAAAAGCCCAATTGCGGACTTTTTCATGCCATCCCAAATATTTTTGATCCCCTGACAATTGCCAGGCAAGCAAGGTGGCGATGAGTGCTTCATTATGGGGCCACCAGAATTTCATTTCGTGCCAGTATTCCTGAACAGGCTTGTTGAACACATCGCGAAAATAAAACAAGCCACCATGTTTCTCATCCCAGCCCCGCTGCCACATCCAATCAAGCATTTTCAAGCCCATGTCGATAAGTTTTTTATCCTTGCGATATTTGCCCTCATGAAGAACAAACCATGCCCCCTCGATTGCATGGCCCGGATTAAGGGTTCTGCCATCAAAATGATCGATTATGGATCCATCCGGCGAAACCATTTCCATCACACATTCAATCTCAGGTTTCAGAAAAAACTTTTCAATTTCATTAAGACAACGATCAATCCAGTTAGTTAAATCAAGCTGTTCGCCAAGATTCAATCTTAATTCCTGAGCGGTAACGATGGTGATCATGCGGGGCCCCATGCCGATGGCAGGCCTTTGCGAAGTAAATTTTGGGGGCATCAGACCGGGAGTAAAATTCCACCGGGTGAAGAAATCAAAAAGGTCCTTCGCCTTTTTAGCGGACGCCTTGGCCCCTGTGGCAAGGGCATGCGCTGCAAATGCAATGGAGGCAAACGATTCGCTATATGCATAACGCCTTTTGCGTATGGGTACACCATTCTGAGCAAGGTGAAAAAACATCCTGCCATCAGAATCAAAACCATGTTGATCAAGAAAACTCAGGCCTGATTCAGCCCATTGCAGCCAGAGGGGATTTTTCTCAAGCGTGTTATACATGGTAAGAAGCATCCAGCTCATCCTGCCAACCGCCCATACCGACTTATCAGTATCTATGCAGGTGCCATCCGCATCAACACAATGAAGAAACCCACCATGTTTTTGATCCACACATCGTGGGAACCAAAATGGAATGCAGTCATTTAGCAACTTATCCTGGTAAAATTCACCAAGTTTGGCAGTGTTCATTTCTTTGATTCACCTTCAAGAATCCACTCAGGACGAAAGCGAACAAAAGAGAGTGTCTCAATTCCCGAGCGAGGCCCGCATTCGTAAAGCACCCCTATGCTGCCATCATTCAATACTGTCATGGAGGAATAAGAAGAGGGCCTTGGATCAATCAATCTGCCCTTGCTCCAAGTTTTGCCATTATCCGAACTTGCGCGTACGGTAAGGGCCACCCTTTGTTTGGGAGAGGAGGGATTTGAGAAAAACAAAAGTCCATCAGGATGACGGATAAGGCTTGCCATGCATGTAGGGTCATCAACTACAGACCAGTTCTCGACCCACTTTCCCCCAGCAAGACCGGAGTCCGGTTGAAAACGGGCCCAGGCCCTTTTCCCGCTACGGGATTCATCCCGCATGGAAAGGAGTAGGGAACCATCGTTGAGTTCTGCTATCTGGGATTCGCTGGTTGGTGGTTTCCCTGGTATTGCGGGCGAGGAAATAGTCCAAGTATCACCCGAATCCGAACTGAAAATAAAACAGGAATGGGCAATGCCACTGGCTTCACGGTATTGGGCTGGAAATACAAGTGTTCCATCCTTCAATTGAATTCCACTGCCTGGGCCCTGGAAACAAAGTCTCCACTTTGCATCCCGCCCTTTGATTTTTGCAGTGATGTTAATTGGCTTGGACCATGTAACACCATCATCAGAACTTTTTGTAATGACAAACTGGCCGGTTTCCTCGGGGGATAATCCGGGCCCGGAGCCATTCCATCCCCTGTTTCCTTTTGACCACAATGCAGCGACAAAAATGGTACCTGTTTTCCTATCAACTAAAATGCAAGGATCGCCAACTCCATTGCCCTTGGAATCTTTCTCATTCTTATCATAATCAAGTATCACCTGATTTTTTTGCCAGGTTTTTCCCTGGTCAATACTTCTCGCCAAACCTACATCCACATCAGCAGGTAGATCACCGGAATTTTTATGACGAAGATCAAAGACAGCAAGCAAAGTTCCCTTGTTGGAGCATGCAAGTCCCGGAATGCGATAAGTATGAACCCCCTCATCGCCCTGCTTTCTTACAACCGCACGAAAAACACCGGGGTCATCAATTTTGTTTTCATCTGAAAATCCAATGAGAACAAAATTCAACATCATAAAAAAACATGCTAACAAACGTAATATTTCAAATTTCCCTGAATATGTCATATTAAAGTTCCTGTTACAAAATTCAGAATGATCTTTTGAATTAAACTTACCCAGAATACATTTGATGATTACCCAAAACCATCTTAAAATTACTGTAGATAACAAGCCAGATATCAACCTGACATCAACCCCCACCAAGAGATTCCCATGCGCATTTTTAACATTTTTCTTTCCTCCTTACTCCTTTTCTTCGCAAGTTTTGATCTCACAATTCTTTTAGCTCAGGAAATTCTTGTCAAACCTTATGTCCAACCCGGTGATGGCAATACCCTCGAAGGCACGGACGTAAAAATCATTGCCTGGCTTACAGACCAGAAAGAAGCAGATTTTATCGTTGAATATGGAACCAAGGGCGAACCAGTTCTTCAAGTCAAGCCTGTAAAGATTTCACTCGACTTCGAAAAACCCAAGACCATTATCGAAATTATAAAACCAAAAGTGGAAGATAAAAAAGAAACCAAACCAAAGGTGGAAGATAAAAAAGAAACTATTGTAAAAAAGGATCCGCCACTAATTGAAAAAGAACAACACTACTTTAGATACCATGCAACCCTTAAGAACCTCCCTTTTAATTCTGAAATTTACTACTGCGTAAAATCCGGTGAGCGGATCATCCGCCAATCTTCCTTCCGCACCAGGCCGACTCCTGATAAATCTGCACGGCTTGTTTTGGTTGGAGACATGGCAACCGGGAAAGCGCCCCAAAAAGCAATTGCATGGCAGATTCAAAAAGAAAAACCTGAGGCTCTCATCGCCTTGGGGGACATTGTCTACCCCACGGGCAGAGTACTTCAATACATGAACTATTTCTGGAACACCTACAACGATGTAAATGAACCAAGCCTTACCACAGGGGCGCCACTCATGGCATCAGTACCCTTCTACCCGCTACTTGGCAACCACGACATCGGAGCAAGATTTCCAACTACTCAGGATGCACTTGGGGCCTTTTATTTCTTCTACCCACCAACCCAAGGCCCGGGTGAAGGATCCTGGAGCACACCACTGGGAACAGACACTTCCGCTGTTGCAAAATTCAAAACCATTAACAAGCATAGTTACCCCTCTCTAGATGCTTATTCTTTTGATTATGGTAGCGCTCATTTCCTCATTCTTAACAACAACAAATCCTCCAACATGGATTCTCCCGAACTGATCCAATGGGCGGAAAACGATCTTAAGAAAACCAAACAACCCTGGAAATTCGTCTGCTACCATGTACCTGCATTTCACAGTTCAAAGCAACATTACAGTGAGCAACAAGCTCGTTCCTGGAACCCCATGTTCGAGGCTTGTGGCGTTGACATCGTTTTTGCAGGACATGTACACAATTATCAACGCAGCCATCCTCTCCTATTCAAACCAGAGGGAAAACGAAACACCAAAGGCAGGGTGGATGGCACTTTTACCATCGATAAATCATTCGATGGTGACAAAAATACGAATCCTAAAGGAGTGATTCATGTGGTGGCAGGAGGTGGAGGCGCATCACTCTATATGCCAGGATTGGAAAAAACCTCCATCTCTCTCAAGGAAGATTTCCAAGATAACTATGCTGACTTCACTGCCATTATGAATGCAGACAGCTATTCCTTTGTAACCATGGATCTCGAACCAACGAAACTTGCAATCCGTGTGTTAAATCAGGAAGGCAAGCAGATTGACAAATTCAACATCACCAAACCAACGAAGTAATGAAAGATGAAGGCTACCATGATCACCAAACACAACCGACGTAAATTTCTTGCCACCTCTGGTGCGCTTCCCTTTTTAGGGTTTAATTCCGCCCGTGCAACAACCCAAAAAGATGAAGCTGTGGGCTTTTTCCTGATTGGTGACACACACTTCCTTGCAGATAAGGAAAACCCGGCAAAGTTGGACCCAAGATCCGCTTCTGTGACTTCCAACCTCGTTGCAACTTTAAACAAATTGGGAGGAACCTCCATCCCCACAGAAGCAGGCGGGGGTAAAGTCCTTTCTCCAAAAGGCCTTATTCATGCGGGCGATGTTATCGATACAGGTGACAAGAATGGAACACTCTCCGAAAAAATGCAAGTCACCGAATGGAACTCATTCTCTGAAACCTTCGGACTGACGGGCAAGGATGGCAAGCTTAATATGCCTGTTTATGAAGTGCATGGCAACCATGACAGTCCAAATGGTGAAGGTATGGCGGTCAAAAAAATAATCGCACGAAACAAGAACCGTTCCGGTGTCGACAATATTTCACCCAATGGAGTGCATTATTCCTGGGACTGGGAAAAAGTACATTTCATCAACCTGGGCATTGTGGTGGGACAAGTTGCAACAGTTGCCCGCAAGAGGCGCTACAACCCCTTGGGCAGCCTCGAATTTCTTGCGAAAGATCTCAAGGAAAAAGTCGGGGATTCAGGCAGGCCTGTTGTCATCACCCACCACGTGGATATGCAGCGCTATTCACAACCTCTTCCCGTCGATGATAAAAAAGCAATGAGCATGGAATGGGATCCTGAAGATGTCCAAGGCTTTTATAAAGCCATCGAAGGGTACAATATTGCAGCAGTACTTTATGGACATACCCACGCCCGCAATGTTTACCGCTGGGATGGCACCCCAAAGCGTTCGGGTAAAGGCATTCCAGTTTTTAATGTGGATAACGGATCGCATTTCCACGGCAAAGAACAAGCATTCTTCTATTTCGAAGTCGGCTCAAACCAATGTCTCGTCAGAGAATTTTTTACCAAGGATGGCTGGGAGAGTGGCGCCTGGACTCCTCAAACATGGGCCACGAATCACACCAAGGCAAAAACTGTTTAACTTATTTTTTTCAATCAGGAAAACTAATCATGCTTCAAAAGTTAAAACTCGGTATTTCTGCTACTTTCTTTCTAACACTGGCGCCCCTTGGATTTTGCGATGTCAAACTCCCAGCGATCTTTTCGGATCATGCAGTCATTCAAAAGGATGTTCAAGCACCTGTATGGGGCTGGGTTGCGACACCTGATGATTCTTTGAACATTCGCAGTTGGGGGAAGTTGGCAGCAGCCTTTTCTTTTTCGTAATCGAGACAGCGATTGA
>RFZJ01000076.1 GCA_009920765.1 Planctomycetota bacterium
AACCATTGAAAGTAGGTGATGGTTAAGTTCTTCTTTGTCGTTAGTTTCGGATTTGATTGGGCCAAAAGCCTGTGAATATTGAGATAGGATTTTTAACATTGAATTAATTTCAAAACTATCTGCTATTTTGAGTGATTCGATTAATTTTAGAAAAATTCCACGAAGCAAACGAGCTAAACCGTCTGCTCTTTCAGTGTATCTTCCAAGCCAGAAAAGATTATCAGCAGATCTACTCGGAAGATCGCTCCCACCTCTGCTTATCTCTATGGGGTCAATGCCTTGGTTGAGCAAGCTGAATGTGCTAACTTTCCCTGAAGATAAAACCCAGGTGTCCTTGCTTCCGCCACCTTTTTGTACTGATAAAAGTTGGCTTAGGGGGCTGGAAGAATACCTGCATAAACCACCGGGCATGACAGAATAATCTGAATTATGGGAACATAAAAATTTTCTTAGGACCAATGGATGGGGTTCAAAACCATTTTCCCCCATAACCGGAACGTTAGATAGGATAAGTTTTTCCTGGGCGACAAAATTTTGTGGTGAACTTTTAAGCTGGGCTACAAATTCTTCACGTCTTTTACTGGATAATGTTTCAATAAAAATTGGTTCGGATCGTCTTGATGTGAAAGAGTTTTTTAAGACCATGTTTTCCAGATTATTCAAGACATATTTTAAAGATTCGGGTTCCCCGCACCAATAAGATGGAACACCCGGTATAATCAGATCTTGTCCTAAGAAGCTTTTACAAAGGGAGGGTAAGAAAGATGTTAAACACGGGGCTTCCATAAATGAACATCCAAGCGCATTGGCAATGGCAACCCCGCCTTTTCTTGCACATTGCAGAAGGCCTGGAACTCCAAGCAATGAATTAGCTTGTAGCTCTAGGGGATCGCAAAAGCGATCATCAAGCCTTCGCATGATTACATCAACCGGTTGTAAACCATCAAGTAACTTAAGGTAAACTTTGTTATCTCTAACGGTAAGATCTCCACCCTCAACTAGGGTTAAACCAAGGTATCTTGCTAAATAAGAATGTTCGAAATATGTTTCACTTCTGGGGCCGGGGGTTAAAAGAACAGTCCTTGGATTATCTTTATTATTTGGGGCGATTGATTTAAGGGTTTCCTTGAATGACCCGAAAAACATTGCAAGTCGCTGAACATTACAATTGTTGAAGATATCAGGCAGCATTTGCGTCATTACAATTCGATTTTCCAGAGCATAGCCTGTTCCGGAGGGCGATTGTAATCGATCACTTATTGCATGAATAATCCCATTAGAATTACGAGCAAGATCTACGGCAATTAAATAAAGATATTTTTTACCTGCTGGTATAAAACCATGGCATGACCTATGAAAGTTGGGGTTTGCAAAAATAAGATCAGGGTGCAAAAGTCTTTCTTTAATAATTCTTTGCGGCCCATAAATGTCCTGAAGAATCAATTCAAGCAAAAGGGCTCGTTGCGTAAGGCCTTTTTGCAAATATTTTTCTTCATTTTCTGAAATTAACAATGGAATAGGATCTAATTTCCAGGGACGATCCATGCCCTGCGTGTCTGAATGAAGATTATAAGTTACGCCGTTTATCCGAAGCTGCTCCTTTGCTTCATTCCATCTTCGATTAAACTCACCAGGGGAGAGTCTTTCGAGGGAACGTGCAAATACTTTCCAGTGATCTCGTAGATCTGTACCTGATTTTAATTCATCGAAAGAAAATTTTGAAGGGGTGTAGTTTTCCAATAAATATTGGTTTTGGATCTGGGGAATTTTTAGGGGAGTGGTGTTGATCATTGATGCTTTTAACTAATTTTAGAGTATTCAATGCCATTCAAAATTGAAGTCTGGTTTCGATTGTCGAATAGAAAAGAATCTAGTATTTTTTCGTTTGCATGTTTCCTAAACCTTTGATGTATTCCTAGGTATCTAAGATCAAGTGTCAAAGGAGAATCCGGGCGGACTTCTTCATCACTGATTTCAAATTTTTCCGCAGTGTGTCCTTCCTTGATAAACCTAGAAAATCTTCGGCCTTCAGCCTCAATAGCATTTACAGGAAATCTATCATAGGATCTTCCGCCTGGATGTGCAACATGATAGGTGCATCCACCAACAGACCGGTTCATCCAAGTGTCATAAAGGTCAAAAACTAAGGGGCAATGGATAGGAATGGTAGGATGCAGGCACGACGATGGTTGCCAGGCTCGATACCGGACTCCAGCAATATATTCACCATTTACCCCAGTAGGGTGAAAAGGAATTCTTGAACCATTACAAAGAATAACATGCCTTGTATCTATTAATCCTTCAACTTTAATTTGAATTCTTTCGAGTGAGGAATCCACAAAACGAACGGTTCCGGATGGATTGTTTTCCTCGCCAAGGACTCTCCATGGCTCAAGGGCAGTGCGAAGTTCTAAATTGATGTTATCTTTACAAATTGTGCCTATTTTTGGGAAACGGAATTCCAAATGAGGTTTAAACCAGTCTTCTTTCAAATTAAAACCAAAAGTTTGAAGTTCCAAAATAACATCGGTTAAATCATCTTCAAGGAAATGAGGAAGCATAAACTTGTCATGAAGCTGAGTTCCCCAGCGTATCATTTTTTGTTTGTAAGGTTTATTCCAAAACATTGCTATAAGAGCGTTTACCAGAAGGTTTTGAACCAAACCCATTTTAGGATCTGGAGCCATTTCAAACCCCCTCAACTCCAATAATCCTAACCTCCCGGTATTGCTATCAGGGGAGTAAAGTTTATCGATGCAAAATTCAGATCGATGGGTGTTTCCACTAGAATCGACCAATAGGTGCCTATAAACCCTATCTACAAGCCAAGGCAAGGAGTTTCCATCGTCAGGAATCTGTTCAAAAGCAATTTCCAATTCTGTAATTATATCCAATCTGGACTCGTCCAATCTTGGAGCTTGGCAAGTAGGACCAATAAATAAACCGGAAAAAATATATGATAACGATGGATGATTATTCCAAAAGGAAAGCATACTACGAAGTAAATCTGGCCGGCGTAAAAAAGGACTTTCGGTAGGAGTAGGGCCCCCAAGAACTATATGGTTACCCCCACCAGTCCCAGTATGACGGCCATCCAGCATGAATTTTTCTGAACAAAGCTTATTTTTTTTTGCTTCTTCGTGGAGAATAAATGTTTTTTCGCAAAGCTCTTTCCAGCTTAACGATGGGTGTATATTCACTTCGATAACGCCAGGATCAGGAGTAATTTTGAAGTTTAAAAGTCTGGGATCATAAGGCGGTGGGTACCCCTCGATTTGGATGGGGTATCCAAGATTTTGAGCAGTCGACTCTATATTTTTTAATAATTCCAGATATTCAATTATTGAATTAAATGGAGGAATAAATATTTTTAATTTGCCATTGCGAACCTCTGCACACAAACCTGTTCGAATTGATTTTTCTGATGCTATGGTGGGATTTATATTCTTTGAGTTTGATATGGTATTTGCTTGAGTTTGAAATTTCGGTAATAAATCGATTGGAGTTAATGGGCATGGATTAAATATTTGTTCTCGTTCTTTGGGGTCGATCCAATCAATAGAACCTAATGGTAAGCGATAACCCATGGGGGAATCCCCGGGAATTAAAAATATTTTTTCTCTTCTTAAATTCCAATTGCAACTTACCCAATGATTTTTATTGCTTTGGGGTTCGTATTTTAAAGGAAGTACATAACCAACAACTTTACCAAGACCTTGATTAAAAATTTTGGAGATTCGATTTCTTTCTTCTGGGTTATCAATATTGTTTCTGGTTGGTGTAACATTTACGGGTAAATTTTGTTCCCTCCACATGAAATACCATAAATCCTCATAGGCAGGTTTGACAAAATCAACTCTGATGCTTAGTCTTTCAGCAAGTTCGTTTAAAAATCTTTGAGCATCAGTATCAGAAAAATTATAAGAAATAGATTCCCTTGCAAATAAATCTGGATTTGACCAAATTGGAACAAGATCTTTTCTCCAATAACAACTAAAAGCCCATCGCGGAAGGGATTCCCCTGGATACCATTTACCTTGGCCATGATGTAAAAAACCTCCGGGACCAAATTTGTTTTTGAGTCGATGTAAAAGGGCATCAGCTAAGGAAGATTTTGTTGGTCCTAGAGCATCACTATTCCATTCATTACCATCCTTATCATCGATGGATACAAATGTAGGCTCCCCTCCTAGTGTTAATTTGACTTTATTAGAATTAAGATGATCGTCTATTTTACTACCAACATCGCAAATACTATCCCACTGATCATCTGTGTATGGTTTTGTAACCCTGGGAGTATCTTCGATTCTAGAAATAGACATATTAAAATTAAATTCAGAATCACACTTATCATTAACAATATTTGGGTTTTTACTAAAAGTGAATGAGCCAGAAGTTGGTGCAGCCTGCTCTGGGTCAGCACAGCATGCAAGAGGAATGTGGCCTTCTCCTGTTAGCATCCCTGATGTAGGGTCAAGGCCGATCCACCCAGCACCTGGAAGGTAAACCTCTGTCCATGCATGAAGATCGGTAAAATCTTTAATTGGGCCTTTTGGGCCATCAATTGGTTGGGAATCAGGGGTCAATTGGATCAAATAGCCTGAAACAAAACGTGCAGCAAGACCCAATTTTCTTAAAATATGGACAAGTAACCATGCACTATCCCTGCATGAACCTTTTTTAGTCGCCAAAGTCTGCTCGCATGATTGCACGCCAGATTCAAGCCGTATTACATAACCAATGTGTTTTTGAAGATCTGTGTTTAATGTAACGAGAAAGTCAACAGTCCTGGATTTTAGGTTTGAATATTTTTCAATATAGGAAAGTAAACGAACCCCATTTTCTTTAGTATCAAGAAAGGGAGATAGTTCTTTTTTTAATCCCTCTTCATAGGAAAAAGGAAAGGCGTCAGCGTAATCTTCCAAGAAAAAATCGAACGAATTTATGGACACCATTTCTGCAATTAGTCCTACAGTTACTTTAAACTTAGTCGTAGGTTCAGGAAAAATGATTCTAGCAAGATGATTATTGTAAGGATCTTGCTGCCAATTAATAAAATGAAAAGAGGGCTCAATTTTAAGGGAATAACTTTTAATAGGTATTCGGCAATGCGGCGCAGGCTTCAATCTTATAATTTGAGGCGTTAAAGTTACTGGCCTGTCATATGTGAACTCTGTGGTGTGAGTAAGTGCAACCTTTATGGTCATTAACTTTCCTTATTGATACTAGTAATTGACCTTTTCGGCCTCATTGTTTTCAAAAATATGATCATCTGGATTAAAATTGAAATAAGTACGAGTCATCGAATCACTAATCGAGTGAACATTGTCTACTATATTTGTAAGAACGGAGTGAAGTTGCACTTTAATCAACTGCTTGATTTCATCTTTTGATAGCCAAGTGTTTAATGTTTTTAAAGATTCAATGGTGCTATTACTGATTTTTGATTTTGATTTGTAAGAAATAGATGTTGCAGAATTAAGGCACTCTTTGAGGCAATACAAAACAGATCGAGGAAAAGATTCTTCTAGTATTAGAAACTCTGCAACAGCGTTTCCCACCTGATTTTCAATAATTTGGGCGTGTTTTAGAAAAGGCTCATAGCCAGAACAGCTTTTTAAAATGGATGTCCAGTAAGATATTTCAATATTAGACCCTGAAATATCAGGATTACTTTGAAGCATATGGTATTTGACATCTAATATTCTGGCTGTTTGGCCTGACCGTTCCAGATGTCTTCCAAATTGATAAAATTCCCAGGCTTCAGTTCTAAGCATGGTACTCTCGCCAATTCCTTGAAGGAGTTGGTTGATTCTTTTGATTTGGTTGTAAAGTTCGTAACGGTTGTTTTCGTATAAATCCTTGGCTGTATTACTTTGAAGCCAAAGGTAATTGTAATTAAGTCGCTCCCACATTTCCGCACTGATAATTTCCCTAATGACTCTTGCGTTTTCCCTCGCTTGTGTCATTGAAGAAACAATACTACAGGGGTTTTCATGATCCCAAGTCATGAAGTTAAGTATGGACTCCTTGTCAAGATTACCTGTGTAATCATGAATACCGCTGATAATTAAAAGTGGTTTCCACTGAAGATCCACGGGAACATCAAAATCGAGCAGCCAATTTTGATTAACTTCCAGTAGGCGAGCTGTGTTTTCTGCACGCTCAATATATCTGCTTAGCCAAAAACAGTGTTCTGCCAAGCGTGATATCATACATCGGTCTCCATCACCCAAGTGTCTTTGCTTCCACCTCCCTGACTGGAATTAACTACAAGCGAACCTTTAACCAAGGCCGTGCGAGTAAGGCCTCCGGGTAAAACCCAAGAATCAGTTCCGCTGACAACATAGGGTCGAAGATCAACATGCCTTGGAGCTAATCCTTCCTCTGTCCAAGTTGGACAAGCAGAAAGTGTAACAACAGGTTGGGCAATATAGTTTCTAGGGTTTGCCTTGATCTTTTCTTTAAACTCAGATCGTTGGGCAGCAGTGGAAGATGGCCCCATTAGCATTCCATAACCACCTGATTCATTGACAGCTTTGACTACCAATTCCTCTAAATGATCAAGCACATAGGAAAGATCTTTTTTTCTGGAACAAATATAAGTTGGAACATTTTTAAGGATGGGTTCCTCTGCGAGATAATAACGAATCATATCTTCGACATACATGTAGATTGCCTTATCATCGCAAACGCCAGTCCCAATAGCATTTGCAATTGTCACATTTCCTTTGAGATAAGCATTGAAAAGATTTGGGACACCTAGCATGCTGTCTGTTCTAAATGCTTTGGGATCGAGGAATTCATCATCAACCCTTCGGTAAATAACATCAACGCGCTTGGGGCCGCCAGTGGTTTTCATGTAGACAAAATCGTTATGAACAAAAAGATCGCTACCCATTACAAGTTCAATACCCATATTGCCCGCAAGAAATGTATGTTCAAAATAAGCAGAATTAAAAGGGCCAGGGGTAAGTAATGCAAGGCGCGGGTTCGGGCCAGAGTTATGAGGTGCAACAGAGGATAAAGCATCCCGAAGCTTTTGTGGATAATCTTCCACTCTCCGAACTTTGATATTTTTAAATAAATCAGGAAAAATCCTTTTCATCACTACACGGTTTTCAATTACATAGCTTACGCCTGAAGGGGTTCTGCAATTATCTTCTAGGACTAAAAATTCGCCATCTGGATTTCGGATTAGGTCAGTGCCAACAATATGAATATATTGCTTACCTGGCGGGGTAAAACCAATCATTTCTTTTCTAAAGCCTTTGGAAGACTCAACCATGTCCCTTGGGATTACATTATCATTGAGAATATTTTGCTCATGGTAAACATCAAAAAGAAAAAGGTTAAGAGCTTTGGTTCGCTGCTTAAGACCAATCTCCAATCGGGACCACTCTTTCTTTTCCACGGGCCGTGGTACAAGGTCGAATGGAAATATCTTTTCCACCCCTCGGCAGTCAGAATAAACCGAAAAAGTAATTCCTTGGGTGATAAAAGCAAGATCAGCAGCAGATCTTTTGTCTTGGAACTCATTTGAAGACAATTTTCCGATGGAATCTACCAACGTTTTGCAATGGGGATGTGGCTTTCCATCCCAATCAAGAAGGTCATCACGGGCATTCTGGTGGGGTTTATAGGTGTGAAAAATTGATTGTTGCCTAATGGCAGATGAGTCTTCAATTCCGACAATCCTATTAGAAGAGGATGTTTGTGAGCCCATGTTAACACCTTATTGAATTAATAATAGATCTTAGCCCTAACTTAAATACTGTGCAAACCGCATGCCAAATACGCATGGGTTTGTGAAGTAAAAAAGTAGAAAAGATTAGATAAGTCAAAAAGTGCTTAAAATAGAAATTTTAAAGTTTTATGCTTTTAAAGATTTGATTTGTAAGAGTGTGATTAAAACCATATTGCTTGGTTGTTAGGCGATTACTGCTGCTTTATTAAACATTGATAATTATGACCTTTTTTTTGAAAATGGTGATAAAACAACTCTAAGGTTTTGCAATTTTGATTACTAGTAATTGTATTCCAAGCTAAAATTAAGACCTTGAGCCCAGATTGCACTTTGAGCCATGCTGAGTGAAGGCCTAGATGGCCCACCGGTGGTTGAAGAGTTTGGAATAAGGTTTGGATTAATTGTTGTATCTACCATGTTCGCAGACCTAACTACCCCCGTCCAAACCAGGAAGTTATAGCCCAAGCTCGCTTTGATGGAATCGGTAATCATGTACCCGGCTCTGGTGTTGACTTGGGGGATAATCGACACAGCTTTATTTCCTACATCTCCAATATTACTTGATAGGGCATAAAGACCCCCAACAGAACTAATGCTATCGGTTCCTGGAACAAAGGTTGTTGTGCTACCATTAATTTTTACATTACTTTGAGTCATACCTAGGGCAATACGAAACGAAGATTGGAAAGAGAATTTACCAGTGTTGTATTCGCCCGCAAATCCAGTGTCAAAACCATTGAAAGTATTAGAGGAACTAAATCTATCCGAAGCATTTATGGTTGTACCAACTGCTACAAAATTTGCATTATCGGGATTTATACTTGTTAGGTTTGAGTCGATATTTACTTTATCAGAGAAAGTCATTGCCCGATAACCAACAAGGGCATCAAGTCTAAAGTTATTAGTTTGATAATAGGTTAGATTCTGCCTTAGACCAATGCCACCTCCCACAAATCCATTGGTCGCTACCTGAGCAGAAATACTCCCTGTAACATCACCAGGATAAGCAATACGTACAGCAGAGGGGGCACCATCAAGGGCGTTAGTGAAAGGCCGTGCAAGAATTGTTGAGCCGTCCGATACAGCGTTATAAGATTGGGAGAGATTTTGCAAGAAAAAGAAATCGGCTTCGATAGCCACATCGGGAGCGTTTTCAAGCCAATAACCAGCAGAAAATTTACCACCAGTTCGCAACCCATCATTAGCCCAAGATCCGCCAATGATTGTTGAAGATCCGGGGGCCCCTAATACCCCTGCTTGGTTAGCACTTGTTCCAATTGGACTAGTGGTGGCGATCGCTGGTAAATTTTGTCCCCTCATCCACCAAAGTAAGAATTCCGCATCAGCCCATGGCCTTTTTTTATTCCCTGATTCAATATTATTCACTGAATCATTTACTTCTGCGACTTCATTTTTGCTGGCTGCAGGCCCTTTATTTCCCGACAATTCATTTTGACTATAAGCCAAAGAAGTTATCGCTAAAAATGCAAATAATGCTTTCAAATTCTTCATTATGATCTCCCAAGCTATGCAAATACATGCGATAGTTTTCATTGCATTTAAATAAATGCCTACCATGCACAGATTAATTATCGGCAATAATCTGGGTTAACTTTGCTAATTTTATTGGAAACGCCAATTGAACCAAATTTGTTAAAAATGCCCGAAATGACGATTGTAAGGCTGGCTAAATTTGGAGGTTTAGGTTGATTTTTTGAAAATATTTAATTTTTTTAATCATTTTTTAGGCTCTTGTCTATAATTCATTAAGCTTTATGCCGATTAGATAATACGTAGGGATTGTTCGGTGATTTTTGAGATGATTTTTTACTTGGGGAGACATAGATGTTAAATAAATTCTTAAAATTAATCAGAGGCGTAGAACCTAAAAAAAATAAGAAGCCTTCGAATTACGGTTTATTTAGGCCCGAACTCGAGTCCTTTGAAGAAAGAATTACCCCTACTACATCTATAATTTATGCTAACGGTTTGCTAACTGGTTCCGTCGTAGTAGATGGAGGCACCAAAGGGGTTTCAGGCGTAAGCATTGGGATCACAGGCGAAACCTCAACAGGTAGATCAGTAAATTACTCCGTAGTTACCAATTCAAACGGAAATTTCTCCATCGATCAACTTCTTCCTGGTTCTTATACTGTTACAAGATCAACACCAGCAGGCTTTTTATCTGGTACAACTTCAACTTCTGCTAAGTTAAATATTGCTGAAGGACAAACTATCAATCAAAATCTTGGTCTTGGTGGGCTCACACCTGCCAAAGTTTCATTAGGGCTTTGGGCTTCAGGGGTAAGTTCAGGAATTACTGCACCAACTGCAGGATCCGGTACCGCTATCGGTTTTACCATGACTCAATTAAAAGCATTTACTGATGCTACGGTTGCGAGAAATTCAACCACTTATTATAACTTGGCAGCTTTTAATTTGAGTCCAGATACGACTAATACCACTCTTACATTTAACACTTCCCAAGGCGCAATCGATGTAACTTTATTGGATTCGGCAGCGCCAGTTTCAGTAACTAACTTTTTAAGCTATGTTCAAAATGGTTCTTACACCAATGATTTATTCCATCGAATGGCAAATCTTTCGGGTAGCACTGGCCCCTCCCAAATACTTCAGGGCGGGCAATTTACTACAAATTCAGTTTCTGGGGTAGTTAATAGTTTTACGGATGTAGCAACTTATCAACCCATCGCGAATGAATTTGATCCTTCACGCCCTAATAGTGTTGGCTCTTTAGCAATGGCCCGAACCTCAGCCTTAGACAGTGCAACTAGCCAATTTTATTTTAATCTTACCGATAATACATCTTCTCTTGGTCAGACTGGAAATGGTTACGCAGTGTTTGGTAATGTTGCCAATTCCGCTAGCTTGGCAAATTTACAAAGCTTTGCAACTAGTTATACTCCACAAGCAGGGACCATTATCACCACAACCACAAATCCTGTTGCATCGTTACCTGCCCTTACCGGTGCCAACCCTGCTGTTCCGAACGATCCTGTTGGAACTGCAACAACTAATCTGGCGATTATCAATTCTATAACTGGATCCCCTACAGGATATTTAAATTATCTAGTTTCAAGCAGTGATCCTTCCATTGTCAATGCAAGCATTGGAAGTTTAAATGGTACTTTTTCACCAAGCCAAGTTCAATTGGTTGCTGGGCCAAATACGGGTACTGCGGTAATCACTGTTACCCTTATTGATAACCGTAATGAGGCAACGATCAAAACCTTCAAGGTGACTGTTCAATAATAGAAAATTTGAAAAAGAAAAAGCCAGCTGGAAATAATAGCCGCTGGCTTTATTTTTTAATAGCCATCAAGGGCGTTAAACCAGTCGTAGATAAAATGTTTTGCATCTGAAGTGTTTTTTAAGTCGCCAAAAATTTCGCCATTGGATGAACGATAAACAATGTTTTCCAATGCCCAGTTTTCTTTAACAAGCCTGTAGATGGCTTGCCATTGTAGAAATGATTCTGATTCGTTGATTAAAACAGCGTTGGAGGCAAGTTCTGTGGTTTCAAATTCTTTTGATGTTTTTACTTTGGCCCGAAATTTAATAACAGCAAAATAGGGAATTACTTTATTCCCGGTACTTGTGGTTTCAATGTTGTAACTTACAAGCTCAAATTTTCGTTTGAAAAAAGTTGTTTTGGCACCATCACTAACTGCAATTACCCTTTCCGCAGTTCCTTTGCTTTTTAAGAGGTCAAATTTTTTTCGAATTATTGATGTGTCTGGTTGTTCGAAACCCAGAACCAAGAAAGCAATTAAGCTAATTTTAATCATTATCTTGACACCCCTGGAATTACTAATTTCATAATCATTTTATAACGGATATATTAATGCATAAATCCAACGGTGTTACACAATAAAAACAAATTACAAGTAGATCTTTGATTACTCTTCGATTGCAAAAAGATGTTTTTCACCACGAATGAACAGCGTTTTACCTATTATTGCTGGTGAAGCATCGATTGCTTCATTTAATTTGTTGGTTGCGATTATCTCAGGCTTTTTTCCAGTTTTCACAATCACAGTAGTGCCTTCTCTGTCCATAAAATAAATTAAACCGTTGGCAATAACAGGTGAGGCATATAACGTTGATGTATTCTCCAATCTAAATTCTTCAAATATTGGATTCCCCGTTTTTAAATCAAGTGCGGTTAATATTCCTGAATTAGCTTTGGTAAAATACAACATGTTTTCATATATAATGGGGGATGGAACATAAGGCGTCCCTTTTGCATATTGCCAAGCAACTTTTTCGGCTGTATCCAATAATCCGGATGAATTTAAAGGGATAGCAATAGCAGCGGCGCCGCGGTAACCGCTCATCACATAAGCCATACCGTTTGCAGAAATAGGAGAAGGAATGGCATTGGTAGTCATCCCGGAAGTTTCCCAAATTAAAGATCCATCCGCAAGGTTGTATGATCTAACTCGATTAGTCCCATTAAGAATCACCTGTGTCTTGTTTAGATGAGTTATAATTAAAGGTGTATTCCAGGTTGTTTTTTCATCGCGATCTTTTTCCCACTTGGTTTTTCCAGTATTGGTGTCTAGCACAACAATTTTAGAATTAATTTCCTGGTCAAGATTTAAAACAAGCGAATCATCAAAAAGCGAGGGTGTAACAGCTTCTCCCCAACCTAAACGGGTGGTTAATCTACCGAAATCTCTTTTCCACAATAAATTTCCAGATAAATCGAAGGCATAAAAACCAAAGGAACCGAATGAAACGTAGAGCCTTTTACCATCAGTCACGGGCGACCCAGCAGCATAGGAATGAGTGGAATGATGCCCTTCGTGGGGGAAAGCTTCGTTTGCGATCTTGTTCCATTTCAATTTACCTGTATTTTTGTCGAAGCAGAGTACCTCGAAGCGATAATAATTGGAAGGTGGAACAGTTTTAGCTTCAAACTTTTCGTTTCTTTTTGGTTGCTCATCTTTTTTTGCTATACGATCAGTCTTTATTGCTGTTGTTAAGAAGATATCATTACCCCAAATGATGGGTGATGAACTTCCCTTTCCTGGTATTTCAACTTTCCATTTGATATTGGATGTTTCACTCCACATGATGGGGGGTGCTGCGTTTTTTGTTGCAATACCATTGGAAAACGGACCTCTCCAAGTCGGCCAATTGGAAGAATCTCCAAAAGAGACCCCTCCAAGAACGGACAACATCAGTCCGGCTATAAAATGTCTAAACATTGGATTACCTTTTCATAATAAATCATAAAGTTTTGTCTGTTTGTTGGTCTTAACAAATTATTTCAAGATTGATTTCTTAAGCCTGTTTCCAAGGTCAGAATCAGCTTTAGAAAAATAATCTATGCTTTTTAAAATAATCTCTGTTTTGCTGACTTTGGATAGACTAGCCGAAATGTTGTCCACCAATCTGAATTTTTCAGCTTCTCCCATTATGCGATATAAATCTCCCCCTTGAACAAAATCATTGTCGTCGTTATGCAATTTCCAGGGGTAATAACCTGTAATTCCCTGCGAAGAAACCCCAGAATTATAAGGTGCATTAGATTGAGTGGGCCCGCCAAAACTATTTGGCTCATAGTTTTTGCTTCTGCCACCGTTATTATCCATTCGCATAGCGCCATCACGACTGTAATTTGATGCCCTAGTGGCATGAGGGCAATTAACAGGAATTTTTGTGTGATTGATTCCAAGCCTATAGCGTTGAGTATCACCATAAGAAAACAATCTTCCTTGAAGCATTTTATCAGGTGAAGGGCCGATTCCAGGAACGAAGTTTGCAGGACTGAAGGCAACTTGTTCGACTTCTGCGAAATAATTATCAGGATTTCGATTTAACACCATTAGCCCAATCTCTTGTTTTGGGTAATCTTTTAAAGACCAAACCTTGGTAACATCAAATGGGTTAAAGCGGTAATTATTTGCATCTAAGATTGGCATGATCTGGACAAAGACTTTCCAGGATGGGAACTCACCTTTTTCAATCGATTTCAATAAATCAAGATGATGATAGTCGGGGTTTTCGCCAGCGATTTTAATTGCATCAGAAGAAGTCATGCAATGAATTCCTTGATTGGTTTTAAAATGATATTTAACCCAGAAAGACTCACCTTTTGCATTCATCCATTGAAATGTATGGGATCCAAAACCATCCATGTGGCGGTAGGATGCAGGGATACCACGATCGCCAAAAAGCCAGATAAATTGATGGGTAGCTTCCGGGGTATGTGAAAAGAAATCCCAGACATTGTCAGGTTCTTGAACATGGGTGTAGGGGTCACGCTTTTGACTATGGATAAAATCTGGAAATTTGATTGGGTCACGTAAAAAAAAGATGGGTGTATTATTTCCAACAAGGTCATAATTCCCTTCTTCAGTGTAGAATTTTATTGCGAAACCACGCGGATCCCGCACAGTATCTGCGGAACCTTTTTCGCCTGCTACTGTAGAAAACCTAACAAATACTTCGGTTTCTTTTCCTGCCGTGTTTAAAAAAGCCGCCTTGGTGAACTGTGAAATATTTTTTGTGACTTTAAAATTACCATAGGCACCAGAACCTTTTGCATGAACCACTCTTTCAGGAATTCTTTCCCTGTCGAATTGAGCGAGTTTCTCAATCAGATGATTATCTTGCAAAACAATGGGGCCGTCGGGACCCGCAGTCTGGGAGAGTTGGTTGTTTACGATTGGTGCGCCTGCTTCATTGGTCAATTTATTTTTATCGGTCATCGAAAAAATCCTTTTGATTTTTTAAGAGAAATAACTGCCGAGCAATCAAAATAAATTTTAAAAACAACAAATGACTGAAAGCATATTAACATACTCTACATAATTTTTCTTTTACTTTAATATAACCGCAGTCTCTTTCTTTGATTAATTGATAAATATTCCTTGCTGTAATTTTAAAAATTGACGAAAATACTCTAAGAAATTCACACCAAGGGCAACATGAACAAAATTACAATTTCAGTACTGGTTTTGTTTTTAATCATTTGCAATGTATTCGCAGAAAATTCAGAAAATGATTTTTTTGAACGATCGATCCGTCCTGTTTTAATTGAACGATGCATTAAATGCCACGGAAGCGAGGTTCAAAAAGGAAGCCTACGGCTCGACTCTAGAAAAGGGGTTATTGAAGGCGGCAAAAGCGGTGCTGTAGTGGTCTCTGGCAATCCAACAGCAAGTAAATTAGTAGGTTCTATAAAACACGAAGGGCAATTGAAAATGCCCCGAGGTGCAAAGCTTTCCAATGTTGATATTAAAGCTTTTGAAAAGTGGATTTCCTTGGGGTTACCCTGGCCCGATGGTGTTAAAATTTCGTCCAAAAATACTAATTCTGATACTATGCATTGGTCATTTGCACCCATAAAAAATATCGCTCCATATGCAAATGAAATGCTTCACCCGATAGATTCTTTCATTCATCAAAAATTAAATGAAAATTTGATAAAGAAATCGAAGATTTCTGATAAAAGGACTTTGCTTCGACGATTGAACTTTGATCTTATTGGACTTCCGCCTACAAATTCAGAAATCTTGGCATTTGAAAGTGACCAGTCTCCAGATGCTTATGAAAAAATAGTTGAAAAATTGCTGGCATCCCCGAGGTACGGAGAGCGCTGGGGCAGATATTGGTTGGATATCGCTAGATATGCGGATAACAAAGGGTATGTGTTTTTTGAAGATAAAAATTACCCTTGGGCATGGACATACCGTGATTATGTAATCAATTCATTTAATAACGACTTGCCGTACAATCAATTTATTATCGAGCAAATAGCAGCAGATCAAATAGAAACCAATGATAAAAAATCGCTTGCTGCATTAGGGTTTTTAACAGTTGGTGGACATTTTATGGGTAATACCCATGACATAATTGATGATCGCATAGATGTAATGACGCGCGGATTAATGGCCCTGACCGTATCTTGTGCCCGATGTCATGATCACAAATTTGACCCTATCACATCTGCTGATTATTACTCGCTTTATGGAGTAATGCGAAGCTCTAAAGAACCTCTGATTCCACCTCTTTATGGGGAAGAACCAGCGAATGAGGAATATAAAAAGTTTGCCATTGCATTAAAAGCTAAGGAAAAAAAACTTTTTGATTTTGTTGAAGCTAAACATCGTGACCTTGTAAGCCAGGCTAGATCCAGAGTTGGCGATTATCTTTTCGCAGCATATCAAGCAGGTAATAAACCTCCTGCAGATGATTTTATGCTTCTTGCAGATAAAGGTGATCTTAATCCCGCAATGATTGCTAGATGGAGGGCATTTCTCGAACGCATGAAAATCCAAAATGACCCTACTTGGGCTCTCTGGCATCGTTATTCCAATATTAATGCTTCAAGTTTTGCTCAATCCGCACTTGCGGTTAAACATTTAGAATCTGATAACTCACTCGTCTTAAAAGAATTCAAATTTTCTCCCACCTCCATGAAACAAGTTGCTGATACTTATGGAAAACTAATTGTTGATACGGACAAGGCATGGGTTTCTTCCGAGAAAAAGACTTTATTGAATGATAAAAATGCTGAGATGATTCGTTCTTGTCTTTACGGACCAAACTCTCCTGCTGATGCGCCTTTGGCCTTGGACTGGGGCTTTTTGGACCTTTTTCCTGATCGTACCACTCAGGGAGAATACAAAGCTTTAATTAAAGACCTTGAAACCCATTCAATAAAAGGCCCTCCTAGGTCCATGGTCCTTATGGATTCTGATGTACCATATGATCCCTACGTTTTTGTTCGGGGCCAACCTAATCGTGCTGGTGATAAGGTTCCTCGCCAATTTTTGAGTGTTCTTGACACAAATCGCAAGGTTTTTACTAAGGGAAGCGGGCGATTAGAACTTGCTAAATCCATAGCCTCAAATTCGAACCCACTAACTGCAAGAGTTTTTGTCAACCAAGTTTGGGCCCATTATTTTGGTAAAGGCATAGTGGCAACTCCGGGTGATTTTGGGGTCAGGGGTGATCTTCCTACCCATCCTGAACTACTAGATTGGCTTGCTTCCACATTTATGAATAACAACTGGAGTATTAAAAAACTTCACAAGCTAATCGTTACTTCTGATGTTTACAAACAATCCAGTGATGATCGGGAAGATTGCCTTAAAGTGGATCCAGAAAACAAGCTATTATGGAAGCAAAACCGAAGAAGGCTAGATTTTGAATCTCTGCATGATTCAGTTTTAGCTGTTTCAGGAAATCTTGAATTAAAATTAGGAGGTCCCTCGGTTCCTTTTTTTGCAGGTAAAAAGCGCAGGGCTGTTTATGGGTTCATCGATAGGCTTGATTTTCCCAGCTTGCTTGCCACTTTCGATATTCCAAATCCTGCTTCTTCCAGTGTTGAAAGAACCTCAACAACTGTAGCTCCACAGGCGTTATACCTGATGAATGGCCCATTTGTTCGGGAAGCCGCCAAGAAAGTTTTGAGGTTGGACGTTATTAAAGAACCAAAAACTGCTGATCAAAAAGCAGAAGCCATTATGCTTGTTTTGTTTGGCAGGAAACCAACACCCAAAGAAAAATTTCAGATGATAAATTTTGTAAAAGGTTCAAGTGAAAATGAAGCATGGTTGGATTTGACTCATGGATTATTCCTAACCAATGAGTTTGCCTTTGTTGACTAATCGGAGAGCAAGATGAATTTAATTTCAAGGCGTGAAGCCTTGTTGAGATCAGGAGTTGGATTTGGTTCAATGGCACTGGCAAGTCTGGTGACAAATGAATCCAATGCATTTGATAAAAAAACAGACCCTCTATTCCCAAAATCATCGCACTTTTTGCCCAAGGCTAAGCATGTTGTTCATTTATTCATGAATGGTGGACCTTCCCAAGTTGATACTTTTGATCCTAAACCACTGTTGGATAAATATCATGGTAAAGCGTTGCCAGAAACCAATCTTCGGACAGAAAGAAAAACTGGCGCAGCGATGCGTTCTCCCTTTAAATTTAAAAAACATGGGCAATCCAGAATTGAAGTTAGTGAACTTTTTGAAAACACAGCAATGCATGTGGATGATATGTGTATCATTCGTTCAATGCATGCGGATGTTCCAAACCATGAGCCATCATTGATGTTGATGAATTGTGGCGATGGTCGTTTGCCCCGCCCTAGTTTCGGTGCTTGGGTGACCTATGGTTTAGGATCTGAAAACAATAATTTGCCAGGTTTTGTGGTAATGTGCCCTGGTGGTTACCCAATTGTTACTACCCAAAACTGGCGCTCTGGTTTTTTACCTGGTGTTTATCAGGGCACTTATCTGGACACAAAAAATTCAGACCCCGACAAACTTGTTTCATTTATTCGAAATTCGGAAATGTCTTACGATCGACAAAGAAAACAGTTGGATTTAGTTCAGCTTCTTAATCAACAAAATCTCTCTTCTCGAAATTTTGATCCACAACTTGAGTCAAGAATCAGGGCTTTTGAACTTGCATTCCGCATGCAATCAGAGGCAACTGATACTTTTGATCTCACAAAAGAGACAAAATCAATCAGGGAGTTATACGGCGATACAACCAACGGGCGACAATTGCTTTACACCAGAAGATTAATTGAAAAAGGCGTGAGATTTATTCAAGTTTGGAGTGGTGCAGGGCAACCATGGGATAATCATGACAGCTTGGAAAAACAACATAAAAAACTTGCTGGAGACTGGGACAAACCCATTGCCGCTTTTCTTGCCGATTTAAAGCAACGTGGACTATTTGAAAGCACTCTTGTTCTTTGGGGGGGAGAATTTGGTAGAACGCCCGTAGCGGAAATGCCAGGTCTTAGTGGTAGAGATCATAACCATTATGGATTTACCTGTTGGTTGGCGGGTGGCGGGGTTAAAGGTGGAGCTGTGGTTGGTTCCACTGATGAGTTTGGATTTAAAGCCGAACAAAATCCCGTGCATGTTCATGATCTTCATGCAACAATGCTGCATTTGCTGGGGATGGATCACGAGAAACTAACATATCGATATGCCGGCCGGGATTTCAGGCTGACTGATGTGCACGGAAATATAATCAATGAAATAATTGCTTGAAATTTTTTGATGTTAAATAAATGAAAAAGGTGGATAGCCAATGAAAATTATTGCAATCGAATCCCATGTATGCCATGCGAGAATGCGAAACTGGATTTTTATCAAAGTAGTAACCGATCAGGATGGACTTTTTGGCTGGGGAGAAGCCACCCTCGAATGGCACACCCGAAGTATTGTTGGAGCCATTGATGATTTGGCAGAACTTCTGATCGGGCAAGATCCAACCCGTATTGAATACCTTTGGCAGATGATGTACCGACAGCATTTCTGGCATGGCAATGGCATTGTGCGTTCTACTGCAATTGCTGGAATTGATATTGCACTTTGGGATATTCTTGGGAAATCTCTCGGAGTTCCCTGCTCAAAATTATGGGGTGGTCCGGTTCGTGATCATATTCGAACTTATTGCCATCTAGGTGGCGGAAAAATGGAAGACTTTTATGAAACCGCTTCCGAGGATGCCAACCGATTTGCAGATCTCGCACTTCAGGCAGTAGAAGATGGGTTTACAGCTTTTAAATCAATGGCGGTTCCCCCCACACTTCCCCTAGAAGGAAGAAAACCAATTCGAACTGCTGAGCTGTGCGTTGGTGCAATGCGTAATGCAGTCGGTGATTCGATAGATATCATGGTGGATTGCCATGCAAGGCCATCACCAGCAATGGGGATGCAATTTGCCAAAGCTCTAGAGCCTTATGGTTTGTACTTCCTGGAAGAACCGTGCTGGCCCGAAAGTGTTGAAGGACTTGCGGCAATCAACAGTTCTGTTGCAACGCCGATTGCCACAGGTGAAAGGGTTACAAATCTTGCGGCATTCCGAGATTTATTTGCAGCCCGTGCCTGTGAGATTTGCCAGTTGGATATTACACATTGCGGGGGATTAAGTGAGGCTCGGAGAATTGCGGCACTAGCTGAAGCTTATCGGATATCCTTGGCACCACATAACCCTCAAGGACCTGTTAGCACAGCAGCTTCCCTCGAGTTTGGGTTTTCCCAACCAAGTTATATTATTTGCGAAACAGTTCATAATGATGTTCCATGGAGGCAGGATATTGTTGAAGAAGGTTTTATTACCGAGCGTAAAGGTAGGATTGTTAGACCCAATACCCGACCTGGGCTTGGTATTAAAATTAATGAAGCCGAACTAAAGAAACATCCATTCCAACAGGAATTACCACAACGTGTGTTTTATACCGATGGTAGCATAGGTGATTGGTAAAAATCATGAAAAATAAATTAGCTGGAGTGTTACCCATCGTGCATGTTCCATTTGAAAATGATGGAACAATCGATGAGAAAACCCTGAAAAAAGAAATTGACTGGATCTTTTCCGTAAAAGCCCAGGGTTTGGGTACGGGAATGGTTTCAGAAATATTACGACTGACATTCGAAGAAAGAATCGCCCTTACCAATCATATTGTTCAGTTTACTGAAGGAAGAGGTGCAACCTTTGCAGGGGTTGGTGCAGAAAGTACCAAGCAAGCTTTGGTCTATGCCAAGGCTGCTGAAAAAGCGGGTTGTGATGGCATCATGGCTATCCCACCAGTTACCACAAGCCTTCCAGAAGAAGCTGTTTTAAAGCATTTTCGCACCCTTGCAGAGGAAGTCAATCTACCTTTGATTGTTCAAGATGCTTCTGGTTATGTAGGCCAGGCGATTCCCCTGCGCGTTTATATTCAGCTTCTTGAACTTTATGGCAATGAAAAGATTCTGTTTAAACCAGAAGCTTCACCCATCGGGCCTAATCTTTCTGCTTTAAGAGATGCCTCATCAGGGAAAGCAAAAATATTCGAGGGTTCTGGGGGAATCTTGCTGGTGGATAGTTTTAGAAGGGGAATTACAGGGACCATGCCCGGTGTGGATCTTCTAGATGGAATTGTTTCCCTATGGAATGCACTTGTTAATGGGGATGAAAAATCAACCTATCGCATTTACTTCCCTATCTGTGCAATTGTAGCACTGCAATTGCAGGCTGGCTTGGATGGATTTCTTGCAATTGAAAAATTCATTCTCAAGCATAGGGGAATATTCAAAAACGAATTGCGCAGGTCGCCCTATTCATGGGATATGGATAAGGAGACATCTTCAGAGGTATTAAAGTTGCTTCAAATTCTAAATCAATCGATATCATTGGAGCAATTTTGATGCGTTACTGGGTTCTGTGCATGCTATGCATTGCAGCCCTGATAGCCTATGTTCAACGCTCTGCAATTAGTGTTCCTGCAAAGTTTATCCAGCAGGAATTAGGGATGGATGCTGCCTCCATGGGGTTGGTGATGGCTGTTTGGTATTGGGGTTATGCACTTTTTCAAATTCCATC
>RFZJ01000077.1 GCA_009920765.1 Planctomycetota bacterium
GTTCGTGTGGCTAATATAATTTTTAGGGCGTTAGTTTCATTATTTTGATTTAAGTAATGGAAAATATTGTTGGAAAGTTTATTCTAAAGGTGGTTTAAAATATCGTAGTTTTGTTAGCAGTTTAAGTTATAACTTTTAAAGTGTAAAAGGTGTAATCCGGAAGTGTTGCTTCAAAAAAAAGAAAATCAATCACTGATTAAAATGCAAGTCTTTGAAAGACCTTTTTTTTATTTGGTGCTCGTGGTCATAATTTTCGTCCCAATAATAAATCATGGATGTCACGCCAACCCTCATACAGATGACGAGCTTTGTCTGTATGTTTATGAGATTAATAACGGCAAAGAGTCAGTTAAAAAAACTCGGCCAGTTAAATCCGGCTTCAATCTAAATAAATAATTCTTAAAGTTTTGGTACATCCATTGGTAATGGATTTGTGTAAAGATCAAGAGCGGAAATTTTTAAGCTGGTAATTGCTTTTTGAACTCTTGCGATATTTGGGTCTTCCCGGGAATCAAACCCACCGACGGTTACAATGCTACTAGTGCGGGTATGCAAAACGTAGGCGTCGAATTCCAGTTTTCTTAGAACACGGGCTGTTTCATGAGCTTGCAAAGCGGCGGCATTCAACATATCCCCTTGTCTGCTTCCAAATAATTTATCCATAAATGATGTTGTAACAGCTTTGGTTGATTGAAGAACTGCTGAGCCGTTGTATTCTTTGACAACAAGGGTAACGGATTTTGAATTTTTTAAAAGGCTGTATTTTTCGTCCGCATTGAGTGTTTTAAGAACCGGATCTGGTTTGTTGTTTGCAAAAGTTTGGTTTGGAATTAGTGGGTTTCTTACAACAAATGCTCGAGTAAATGGGTTAACTCTTTCTCTTCGAATTTCTGCACCTTTTTTGTCTGCTGTAGGAACATAAATATTAATTACATCAGCGGTTTCTTTGCCATTCTCTAATTTTAAATCTGGAGGGGGGAGCTTTTTGATTTTTTCCAGATTTTTTCGGGCGTCCTCGATATCTTTGTAGCCCCCCAGTAAGACTGCACATTGTTCTGTGACTCTGGTGAATTTCATCGGTTGCCTTAATTCCGGGCTCATTTTCTGGCGTCTTTCGAAGTCAGCTATTTGTTTTTTCTTTTCTTCCTCACCATAATTAAAAATATAAGCGGTTAGATTGTCTCTCGTTCTTAGGATATCAGAAAGTTGTTTTGATAAATCCGGAGCATCTACACCTGAATAACTTGCACAGCATATAAGCCAGGTTCCTGCTTCAACCGTTAAAGGATATGGGTTTTTGGCATTTGAAGTGTTTGCAAGACCTGAAACTACAAAGATACAACTACTTAAAATTATGGATGCAAAAAGACGCATCTTGACCTCCATTTAATCAACCAAAACCTAGTGCCCGGCTTTTCCAAGCAACAACTTTAGTCATTAGATGAGAGTCTGATAACAAATAAAAATAAATTAGTCTAGAGGCCAATTGCTTCCCAGGGCCTTCTTTTGCTCCATTCTGATTTCCTCAATTCCCTGTTTTCCCAATTTTAACATGCTGTCGAGTTGTTTTTGATCAAATACTGATTCCTCACCACTGCTTTGGACTTCAATAAACATTCCTTTACCAGTCATTACAAGATTACTGTCAACTTGAGCCTCAGAATCTTCTTCATAGCAGAGGTCAAGTAATACTTTATTTTCAACAATCCCCAAACTAATCGCTGCAATGCTGTCTTTTAAAATTTCATGAATTGGGGCAAGGGGTTTTTCAGTGGGTTTCTTTTCGAGTGAACGTAAAGCATCAACCAGGGCAACAAAAGCGCCATTAATGCTGGCTGTTCTTGTTCCACCATCTGCATCTAAAACATCACAATCAATCCAAAGGGTTCGTTCTCCAAGTTTTTCTAAATTAACAATAGCTCGCAGACTTCGACCGATGAGTCTTTGGATTTCTACGCTTCGCCCATCAACCTTCCCAGATCGATCCCTGGGTTTACGCTTTCCTGTGCTCCCGGGAAGCATGGAATATTCTGCAGATAGCCATCCTTTCCCTTTACCTAATAAAAAAGGAGGCACAGATTGGTCAATGGTGCAGGTGCAAAGTACCGTTGTTTTTCCGCTTGAAACCAAAACGCTTCCTGGAGCTTGCTTGGTAAAATTTCGTTTGAAACGCAAAGGTCTCAACTCATTTGCTTTTCTTCCATCAATACGCATGGTGGTGCCCCTAATCTTTATAAGTTATTTTTTTGAATTCAAAATCATATCGAGCAAAATTGCTTTTTGAGCATGCATTCTGTTTCCTGCTTGTTCAAATACAAGGCTGGCTTTGCCATCAATCACAGAACCTGTAACTTCTTCCCCCCTGTGAGCGGGCAGACAATGCATGAACTTGCAATGTTTGGGAGCTTTATTAATTAATCTGTCATTAATTTGAAAGTCCTTGAATTTTTTGATCCGTTTTTCATTTTCACTTTCTTGTCCCATGCTGGTCCACACATCTGTGTAAAGGATATCAGCATTTTTAACACTATCATTTGCATCGGTGGATTGAATCAAATCCGCCTTAGGGAATCGTTTTGAAAACAAATTTGTAAAATTGGTATCGAAATGGTAAGGCTTGGGGCCGGTAAGAATAAAGTGGTAGCCAGCTAATGCACAAGCAATCGCAAGAGACCGGGAAACGTTATTTCCATCGCCAACAAAAACAACAGTTTTTCCAGGTTTTGGTCCAAAAGCTTCGCGGATAGTAAGAATGTCCGCGACTGATTGGCATGGATGAAATTGGTCGCTAAGTCCATTAATTACTGGGACGGTAGAGTTTTTAGCAAATTCTAAAACGGTTTCATGGGAAAAAGTTCTTAGTACAACCGCATCAACATAATGGGAGATTGTACGGGAAAAATCCGCAACAGTTTCACGAACCCCGATTTTACCATCCGAGGTGCCAAGGAAAATCGAATTGCCGCCCATTTGCATCATCGCTGCTTCGAAACTTACCCTTGTTCGTAGAGATGGTTTTTCAAAGATTAGTCCCAGGACTTTTCTAGGCAAGAGGTCGGGCCTTTTCCCCTTTGCCCAGTCTGCTTTTGTTTTTTCTGCTAAATCAAGAACTTTAACGAATTCTGATTCGTTGTATTCAAGTAATGAAAGTAAATGCTTCATTTTCGTTACCATTTTTAACTTTGGTTATCTGCTAAGGTTGCGCAGTAACATTGATTTATCCAAGTATGATTTTCTCAAGTATGTCACACCCTTCATCAATCTCAGCATCAGTGATGTTGAGGGCAGGTAATAAACGAATTACAGTGTTATGGGTGCAATTTATAAGCAGTTTTTGCTCCAAACATTTTTGCACGATATGAGAGGCATCTTCTGAAAGTTCCAGTCCAATCATTGCTCCTGAAATCCTGATATCAGTAATCAACGAGCATTTGGCTTTCCAAGATTCAAATTTGCTTTTAAAGCGATCACCTATGAGGGACGCTCTTTCGAGCAAGTTTTCTTTTTCAATTGTTTCTATGGTTGCAAGGGCGGCTACACATGCGATTGGGTTCCCCCCAAACGTTGCAGCATGGGTTCCTGGTTTAAGCTTTGCTGCGAATTCCTCGCGGGCAATTAAGCCACCACATGCCACCCCGCCTGCCAGTGCCTTGGCTAACGAAACGCAGTCTGGAATTACATTCCAGTTTTGATGGGCAAACCATTTGCCTGTTCGTCCTGTTCCCGTTTGTACTTCATCAAAGATCAGCATTAATTTTTTTTCATCACAAATCTTTCGTAAGCCTTCAAGATAACCTTCAGGGGGTAGGTTGATTCCGCCTTCACCTTGAATTGGCTCAACCATAATAGCACAGGTTTCTGAATCAATCGCCTGGCGAGTTGCTTCCAGATTGCCGAATGGAACATAAGAAAATCCCGGCAGCATAGGTTCGAGACCTTGATGGTATTTTGGTTGTCCTGTGGCGCTGAGCGCAGCAAAAGTTCTACCGTGAAAACTGTTCAAAGTAGTGATGATTTTGTATTTTCCAGGTCCGCCATTAAGCCTAGCAATTTTAATTGCAGCTTCGTTGGCTTCCGTGCCACTATTACAGAAAAAGCATTGGCCGCCCCAACCCGTTCTGGTGACTAGCGCTTCCGCAAGCATACCTTGGGGTTCTGTGTACCATGAATTTGGTACATGTATGAGTTTGCCTACTTGGTTTTTTACTGCATCTACAACTAAAGGAGGGCAATGTCCCAGCAATCCGCATCCCCAACCTGGAAATAAATCTAGATACACATTTCCTTCGTCGTCCCATACCCTGGAACCTTCACCACGGACCAGACAAACAGGAAACTTTTTGTAATTTGCAATTACATACTTGTTGTAACTGTTCAACAAGTTGGAATTCATGGTAATCCTTTTCTTTGAAAGTTTAAAAAAAACGCTAGTTGAGGGTAATCTCTGTTCCTGTCCCCTGTTTCGTAAATATTTCAAGAAGCAAGGAGTGTTTTTGTCTGCCATCGATCATATGAGTTTTGCCAACGCCTTTTTGTAAACTATCAAGGCAAGCTTCAACCTTTGGAATCATGCCCGAGTCGATAATTCCTTTTTCAATTAAGATTTTGCAATCTTTTTCATTAAGGCTGGTGATCAAAGATTCAGGGTCTTTACGATCTCGAAGTATTCCGGGAGTATCAGAAAGAAAAACAAGCTTTTCGGCTTTTAAACTCGTTGCAACAGCACAGGCAGCAGTGTCTGCATTAATGTTGAGCCATGCGTTTTTTTCATCAATTGCCAGTGAAGGTATAACCGGTATAACTCCAGCACTTATAAAATCCGAAATAAGGTTGTTGTCAACTTTGTCAACAATTCCAACATGTCCAAGATCAATAAAGCCGTCATCGGCAGGCAAGAGCCATTTTTTTCCCCACATTACCTGCATGGCACCAGTATGAAGAGGGATTGCTCTGCCACCAAGATTTCTTATTCGCCTTACGATATCAGAATTGGTTTCATTGGTGAGTACATCCTTGACAATAGCGAGGGTGTCATCATCGGTAATTCTACGACCAGCAATTTTTTTTGGTTGAAGTCCTTGCTTGGCCATCGCTTGGTCGATTGCTTTGCCCCCACCATGAACTAAAACAGGAAACATTCCTGCCGTTTCCATAAGAACTAAGTCAGCTAGGGTGCTGTTTAGGCCATCAGAATCATCCATGATGCTTCCGCCTAATTTAACCACGACAATTTTTTTTCTGAAGGCCCGGAAATATCCCAGTGCTTCTATCAATGCTTCAGCTTTATGTAGAGCATTCATTTTTTGTTAAACCTAGGTAATAAATGGTAATAGTATGGCCGATTTCTAAGATGTCAACACTTCTAAGGGTTAATTATGATTTGTTACAAACTTTAATGTGGAATATAAATATTAAATGGTATATTTAATACCTGTACCCTATTTTCCTATGGAGAAAGTCATGAAAAATCTTGTTCTTGCTTCTTTTGCTTTGATTTTTTCTTTTGTCATGGTTTCCGCTGCTGATAAACCTGCCAAAGAGGTCACCCTTAAAGGCGAAATTAATTGCTCGAAGTGTGCCCTTAATGAAACCGCTGATTGTGGTCATGCAATTAAGGTTACTGAAAATGGTAAAGATGTGATTTATTACTTTAAAGATAAGGGTAAAGCCGAGTCTTATCATGATGTGGTCTGCAATGGACCAGCTAAAGGTTCTGTTAAGGGTGTTGTGCTTGAAAAAGATGGTAAGAAATGGATTGTTCCAGCTAAAGATGGTGTTAAGTACGACTGATTTTTAAATCAATTCATTTTTTGCCGTGATTGGTTATCCAGTCACGGCTTTTTCTTTGATTGCCATGTTACAATACTTTGGTACCATGACGTGGTAAACACAAGGAGGGGTTACCTAAATGAAAGTGATTCTTGCAAATCCACGAGGTTTCTGCGCAGGCGTAAACATGGCTATTGAAAGCCTTGAAAAAGCATTGGCAAAATTTGGCTCGCCACTTTATGTTTATCATGAAATTGTTCATAATAGGCCTGTAGTCGAACGATTCAGCAAAAAGGGCGTAGTTTTTGTTGATAAAATTGACGATATTCCTGAAGGTTCAACTGTTTTGTACAGTGCTCATGGTGTTTCGCCAAATATTAGGTTGGATTCTCAAAAACGAAATTTACTTGCCATAGATGCCACTTGTCCCTTGGTGACCAAGGTGCATAAAGAAGCGGTGAAATTTGCCAGCGAAGGGTATACTATCATTTTAATTGGGCATGAAGGCCATGACGAAGTCATGGGTACGATGGGTGAAGCCCCAGGAAGTATAGTTCTTGTTGAAGATGTTCAAAGTGCTAACGATTTGGTTCTTCCCAAAGATACCAAAGTTGCATTTTTGACTCAGACCACTTTAAGTGTAGATGAAGCCCAAGTTATCATTGAGGTTTTGAAGAAAAAATTCCCAAATATCATCGGTCCTTCCAAGGATGATATTTGTTATGCAACCCAGAATAGACAGGAAGCAGTCAAGGAGATTGTACCTGAAGTTGATCTTGTGATAGTTCTTGGAAGCCAAAACAGTTCTAATAGCATGCGCCTTTCTGAACTTGCGAAAACTTTGGGAAAACCTTCTTATTTGATTGATTCTGTAAAAGAAATAAAAGCTGAATGGTTGGCTAATGCTGAAATAGTATTAATTACGGCTGGTGCAAGTGCTCCGGAAGATGTTGTTGAAGAATGTGTGGACTGGCTTAAGCTAAATTACAATGCCCAAGTCGAAAACAGGGTCATACGGGAAGAGCATGTTCAATTTCCATTGCCCAGAGAATTAAGAGTTATTTCCAATTCTGTTTAATGGTTGATAGGAAATTTTTGTGGATGATTTTGTAAATTATCTTGTAGATTCCAGGCTCCCAATTCTTCCATTAAAAAAAGATTTTAAGATTGGATGTATTGGGGCTGGTTTCATAATGAAGGATTGCCAGATTCCCGCATATAAAAGCGCAGGATTTAATGTTGCTTGCATTGCATCTAGGTCTGTAGACAAAACTCGTGAAGTTGCATCGGTCCATAATATCCCTAATGTATTTAATTCAATCGACGAGATGCTAGAGAAAGGCGACTTTGAAATTTTAGATATTGCGGTACCTCCTGAAGCCCAGCCAGAAATTATAATGAAAGCTTTGGAAAGATCCAAAAAATTGCGCGGTATTTTAGCTCAAAAACCTCTTGCCATGGATCTTGATACTGCAAAGAAATTGGTTAACGCAAGCAGACAAAAATCAGTCACTCTTTCTGTGAACCAAAATATGCGTTTTGATCAGTCAATAAGAGTAGCAAAAACCCTTTTAAATTCAGGCAAACTCGGAGACATTGTTCTTGCTACTATAGAAATGCGGGCAATTCCACATTGGATGCCATGGGCCCAGGGATTAAAGTCACTTTCGACTTTTATCATGAGTATCCATCATTTGGATACTTTCCGATATTGGTTCGGCACTCCAGACAGGGTTTTTGCCAGCACTACCAAAGACCCTAGAACAAAATTTTCTCATTCCGATGGCATTAATTTATACATTCTCGAATATGAGTCAGGCACTCGAGCTTCTTCCTGGGATGATGTTTGGACGGGGCCTGCCAAGGAGGGGGCTGGAGATGATATTTATATTCGTTGGCGAATAGAAGGAACTCTTGGTCTTGCAAAAGGTACCATAGGTTGGCCCAAATACCCTGAAAAATCTCCTAGCACCTTAGAATTTACTACGATTGATGATAATGGAAAGTGGCATTCCCCCAAATGGGCCGAAGTTTGGTTTCCAGATGCTTTTATTGGTACGATGGCTCAATTGTTGCGTGCGGTTGAATCGGGTACAGAACCAGAAATCAGCGGGACTGATAATCTCCAAACCATTTCCTTGTGTGAAGCTGTTATGATTTCAGCTTCAACACATCAAGCAATAAATCCTAGTACTATAATTGGTTCAATTTAATAGAGTCTGGATGAGAGCGAATTGTTTTTATAATTCCGGAGGCCTTGTTTAAAGTTTCAAGGTATTCATCTTCCGGTTTCGAATCTGCAACAATACCTCCCCCCGCTCCAAATTGAAGCCATTTCCCTGATGAAAAAATACTTCTTATTAAAATGTTAGTGTCCATGGATCCATCAAAACCAAGATACCCTGCGCTTCCACAATAAATCCCCCGCGGTGATGTTTCCAACTCGGAAATGATTTCCATTGATCGTATTTTTGGGGCCCCAGTTACAGATCCACCCGGAAAACATGAAAGTAGTAAATCTAACGCATCATGCTCAGGCTTTAAGGTTCCTGTAACTTTGGAGACTAGATGATGCACATTAGAGTAGCTTTCAAGTTTGCAAAGTTCTTCAACTTGAATACTTCCAAAAGAACAGACTCTGCCAAGATCATTTCTGAGCAAATCTACAATCATTACATTTTCAGCCCTGTCTTTTGGGCTATTTAATAGCGATGAAGAGAGTTCCATATCTTCTTTTTCTGTTTTGCCTCTGGGCCTTGTTCCTTTAATAGGGCTTGTTATTACTTTGTTTTCCCGCAAAGTTAGAAACCTTTCAGGAGATGCGCTTAGAATATTTCCCGTGGTTGTGGAAAGATAGCAAGAAAATGGTGCGGGAGATGTTTTACAAAGTAACTCGTAAAGCAAGCGGTCGTCACAAAATTTTGGATGCCAGAACCGTTGTGATAAATTTATTTGAAAAGAATCTCCGGCATTAATGTATTCAATACTTTTTTCAACGCTTTTCATGTAATCAATTGCGGAGTTGTCACAATAGAAGTGTTCGTCTTTAAATAATTTAAATAAATTTGCTGGAGCTTTATAGCTTAATTCTTTTTGGGTAAAGCTAGCCTGTTCATTTGTAGATGAACTTTCCAGAAGTTTAAGTACCATTTCCGCACGATTTTTGGCCAGTGCTTTTCTTAGGTGTTCAGAGGTTTCAGGAAAGCCTGTTGATACAAGCCAGATTTTTTGGGATTTTAAATCAAAGGATAAAACCCAGTCGTAAAAGCCTATTGATAAGTCAGGCGATTTGATGAAAGAGTTGCGGTCAGGGGGTAATTTTTCAAGTTGTTTTGATAAGCCATATCCAAATAAACCCGCAATTCCACCTTGGAAAGGTGGTACTCCTTCACTGGGTTTAATTTTCCAGCGACGATATTCGCTTTTTAATGTTTTTAAAACATCAATTTGCCTGTGCTGGTTTGAGATCGATTGCTGTTCCAAAAAATTGAATGGATCTGCACTAATAAAAGCATAATTGCTGCTCTTTGTGTTTCCGTCAAGGAATAATAATCCAGGAAGATCTTTCAGCCTTGAAAACGCCTCCTTAGGGTTTAAGGGTAAACTTATTTGCTGGATATAAGGTGTTATCACTTTTCTATCTTTTCTTGGTCTTAAAACTTTCGTTTAATTTATTTGTCAACCATTGGATTACGATGTATTGTTTCTTCCCTTGTTAAGAAACCCCATTGTAATTCCTGATCCTGAGTGTAATTTTTATCTAGGGTAATCGCAGTCAGCGCTTTACATAGTTCGAATCCCAAATAAAAAGCGTGGGATTCATCAATTGATTCTGTTTTTTTTACTTCCTCGATTAATTTGTAAGGGTCTTGGCCTTTAAGATGAATATTCTTATTCATAACGTGAATAAGGCCATCTTCTGCAAATATTCTGAAATTCTTGTCTTTTATTTCTGACTTAAATCGGTTTAATGTTTCAATTCCATGTTTTCGATAAGTGGGATCTCTTAACAAAAGTAATCCCGGTTCCAATCGTTTTGGAATCACTTGGTTTGTAATTGCATGAAACATTAATTTTCTTGCAAGATCAATTTCTTTAACCGAAGTCCGGCACCAGTTGATTACTGATGTGGTTAAGACACTTTGAATGCTAAGTTCCTGGCAAATTGCAATTAATATTGCATTAATCCCTGCTGAATCTGAATCTGTTAATTCAGTTACATTTCCAGTTCCCATCATCAAGGGAATATTAGGATAAAGTTCACGTGTTTTAAAGTAACCTAGCAATGATTTTGCGAAACCATGCCCTATGGGTTCAAGGATTGGGTCAATCCTAAATTTACGATTCCAGCTTAATAATTTTTCAACACATTTGTTTAAAGAATCTGTCATCCCTGGTTCTTTTGGTATTAGGACAAACTCACATTCTAAATTTTTTGCAATTTCAAGATTGTCTTCATTGATACTTAAAACTAAATCTGCTCCAGCTTTTACTGCATTTGAAACTTCTTCATAATTAAAACTATCGATTGATACTTTAAAATTTTGGTTTTTAAGTCTTTGAACACATTGACCGATATGTTTCCAAGGTTTTCCAGGATTCATTCCCAAATCAATGATGTCAGCACCTTGTGATGCAAGATGAAATGCAGTAGTTTCAATTTCATCCAAGGATAAATCTGGTGCGTGATTAATCTCCGCAATTATTTCGATAGTGTATTTTCCGTAATCTGACCTCTTAGGGTTAAAATTTCCAACCTTAAAAAAGTCAGGTAAATCCCGAAGATCTTTTGGTCCTTTGATACAGGGTACGCCTGTGTGATTTTGTAAAATTTCTGTTTCGCCTCTGCATAAGCCAGGAATTATTATTTTATCGGGTTTTGAGGTTAGTTCTAAATGCGAATTAATCCATTCCGTAGTAGCCAAAGCTGCGACATTTATCGGTAATGTGTTGATTTCCCAATCAAATGGGAGAACACCTGTCATTCTGGAAAGTAAATCCTTAAGAGAATGGCTTGCAAGCTTGCCTGTTACAAATAGGAACTTATCCCTGGACATTTAATAATTGCCTGAAGAATCCTTTATATTTAAATATTTTACTGAAAAATTGATGTGATTCTTCATTTATTTTATTTAGGACCATAATTGTCAAAAGTCAGTTAATAATTTGTCAACGGTTATCGCTAATATAAGTTTTCCAGAGATTTATTATTTTTGATTTTTCAGGGTCAGATACAAGATTTGGGTTACCAAAGTCTTTATCAGTAAGTGATTTTAAGCATAAATAAGCAGAATTACGAACCCATTCTGAATTGTCGCCCAAGGAGGCTGCAATTTTTTCTAACCCTATTTTTTGGTTTCGTAGTGCAATTGCAGATATTGCAGCAGCACGAATTTCCGGATTATCATCATTTAAATAATCTAGCAAAGTTTCCTTGTTAAATCTTGCAAGTCTTTCAGCAAGTGCTTTTCTTGCTTCAAATTGTTGAAAGCCTGTAAGTTTGGGAATTGCAGAAGTTAAAGATTGGGTGAAGTTAACTCCTTTTCCTGTTTTATATTCTTCGAGGATTGCGAGGAATTGTTCTGGTTTTGTGTTTATCAGATAATCTAATGAAGATTTTTCTTCAGGTTTGGGGATGTTTTTTTCGTTTGAGAGCTTTTCTTTTCCATTGGTTGATTTGTTATAAGTTATTTTTCCTTGGGTTGCGCCTTTACCATCACCAGTAATGGCTGCTTTAAGCCCTCCTTGCTTGGAAAGATTTGCAATGGCTTCGCCACCTACCCCGCCGCTTTTTAATTCTACTAGACCGAGATTACTTGTTTTTCCTCGAAGTATTGTGGTTAAGTCTTCTGCGAAATTAGATTTGGTAAGGAACAAAATCGCAAAGCAAGTGTCTGCATAGTAACTTGCATAATCTCCTTTCCAAGAACCATTAGAAAGTTGGTTTACTAAAAGAATTTCTGCACCCCAAGAGTACCAGTCTTTTCTACCTATTGATTCCAAACCTAAACCTGTTGCAGCTCTTTCCAGTGACCACAAAAAATAATAACTTTGACCACCTTGTTCTCCCAAGCGAGGGATTAGGCCCTCCCTGCCTTTTCCAGCAGGTATGCCAATGCAACTACCCAGCGCAAAAAGTCCACGGCCTAAAAATGCATCTTTGCTGATATTAATTTTTTCGGATGGTTTTAGTTGATTTTCAATTTCAACAAAAAAACCGGAAGCTAATCCAAGGCAAAGTAGGCCGGCTGCCGTCATGGTTGGTGAAGAAGGTTGGGTTCCTCCATTGCCGGAATATGCCCAGCCTCCATCTTGAGCTTGCGTTGCTCGGAATCTTAATAAAATTCTAGAAAATGCAATATTTATTGGAATTCCATGTCGCCTTGATACCCATAATGCAAAGGTTGCAAATTGGGTGTTTGAATTGTCGGATCCACCATCAATGTTATTTACTACTGGTTTTTCTTGGTATATAGCTTTAATAGCTTGGGCCACTTCAGGAGATAAATCTTCAAATGATTTCTTACTATTAAATTTAGGGAATGTTTTCGTAGCTTTTAATTCGATCAATTTTTTTTGACTTGCTGCCAAACGTGATAGCTCGTCATTGTTAGGGCTTGGGCAATTATAGCTCCAACCACCTGATTGTGTTTGTCCAGCCAGCAACCGCATTGCCAAAGATTCAATCAATGGTATGTCTTCGATTTGGCCTAAGCGGTCAAAAAAAATAAGACATAACGAAATTGAATAAGTATGTGACGTTGTCTGGGCACTTTTTCTTAACGCAACTATTGCTTTTCCCAAAGATGGGTCATCTTGAGTCAAGCCAGATTCAAGTAAAGCCAAGCCGGCTAAAGCCGTAGGTCCGATGTCGTTTTCTACCCAAGTGCCATCTGTTTTTTGATTGGTTTTTAAAAAATTAATACCGCGAATTATAGATGCGTCTATATCTTGCTTGGAGAACGAGGTTGAAGGGTTGTTTTGAAAAAAAACAAACTGGTTAAGTAGAAGAATTAATAACAAATTTAAATTCATTTTGTCACCGATAAAAATTACCATTTAGTATTAATATTATAGTAACTGCCTTGGTTCTCTTTTCCTAATAATCCTTTTAAAATTCAATTCTTAAGATTATGATTATTGATCTAATGACTTTATGAGTTTTGCTCGGAATATTAATGTTTAAAAATCAAGTTCAGCCTGAATTTCCTTCGTTTTATTGGAAGGTAGATTTGAACCTTGAGTTGTTGTTTTTCAACACGGAGTGGGAAAAGAAAATATTTGATAAGACAATGGCATCATGGTTGGATCAGATTCATGAAGACGAAAAATCTGATCTTATGAGTGCGATTGATTCGTCTAAGCTTCTCAAAAAGCATTTTTCTATGGAATTTCGGCTTCGTAATCCTGACCAACATTGGATTTGGGTTCATGGAAGGTTTCAACCTTTTTTTGATGATATGCAATGTGTTCGAGGATTTGATATTTTTGGCATTGAATTTGAATTACAAAATCAATCAAGCAAATCTAATGTTTCTCGATTACTTGCTGCTGAAGATGCAAGCAGGGTAAAGAGTGGATTTCTGGCAAATATGAGCCATGAAATCCGTGCCCCGATTCAGGCTATTGTTGGCTATGCTCACATGCTTGCAGACTTGGAACTTTCGCCTGAGGAAAGAAAAAAAATGTCTCGGGCGATGTCTCGTAGCGGAGATTTTTTATTGCAGTTAGTTAAAGATATTCTAGATTTTTCCAAAATTGAAGCTGGAAGAATGGATATCGATATACATCCTGTTTCTCCCTGGTACACCATTTCTGAGGTATTTGAGACGTTTGGATTGCAGGCAAATAAAAAGGGTATCAAATTGGTCGCTTTTACTGAGGGAGTCATTCCTGTACTTTTCCACACAGACCCTACTCGATTAAGGCAAATCCTAGTTAATCTTATTGGTAATGCAATTAAATACACTTTGAAAGGTGATATTAAAGTCCGGATTAAAATTGATCATGTCGAAGATATTCCTGGGGACTGCCTAGTATTTTCCGTGGAAGATCGGGGGCCAGGAATGGATGAGAATCAAATGGCATCTTTGTTTAACCCATTTGTTAGGGCTGGTAAAGGCTTCTCTTCGCGCGTTGAAGGTACCGGATTGGGGCTTACAATTGCTAACCGCCTTGCCGGTTTATTAGGTGGATTTATAAAAGTCACAACAAAGTTGAAGGCTGGATCTTGTTTTTCTTTGTATCTTCCGATTGATGAGAAGGATTTACATAAAGTTGTTGATTCTGAAAGACTGGGTACTTTAAATTCCCGGGATTTAAACGCCATCACCAGTACATTATCGCTTCCCTCGTCTGCTTCTATTTTACTTGCTGAGGATAGCGAAGATATTCAGGTGTATTTGCGTTATCTTTTAGAAAAAGAAGGACTAGATGTTACCACGGTGTCTTCTGGATCTAAAGTTTTGCAGGAGTTAAGTCAGTCTGATTTTGATTTGATATTAATGGATTTGCAGATGCCCGATGGTGGTGGCATGGAAACAACAAAAATTATTAGGAATTCAGGTAATAAAATACCTATATTTGCCTTGACTGCAAATGCTACAAAACAAGATGAAATTGAATGTTTAGAGGCTGGATTTGATTTGTTTTTAACCAAGCCAATCGATCGAGAGAAATTGTTGGAAGCTTTAGCATGTTTTTTGCCTATTGCTGAAAAAAGCAAAGTTGAAGTTCTGGAGGGGGCTACAAATTCAGACTCTAATTTTAATTTACAGCAGCATTTTTTTAATTCGCTTGTTATTAAAATCAATAACATTATTGATTTTAATAATTCAAAGTCGTTTGATTCTCTTGAAAAAGAACTCCATCAGTTAAAAGGTGCAAGTGGGTTTTATGGTTATCCCCAGTTGGCTCAGATTGCTGAAAAAATTGAATGTGCGCTCAAAACAGCTTCGAATGAAAAAGAAATTGAAGATTTAATTAAAGTTTTATCAGTTGAGATTAATAAGATTATTGCTTGATTAATTCATGTTTTTATTGTGGTTCTTTTAGAATTCCATAGTTAGAACCCATTTCGTTTACCCAGTCTTCATGATTGCTACATGATTTGCAAGGAATATTTGATGTTTTAATTTAGACACTCAAGTAGCTTTTCATGCGATCCGATTTCTTGGTTAGTGTTTAATTTTTATTAGGGAGGTTTTTATGAATCCGCACCTTTTGGCAAATATTGCGTGCGGGGAAGATAATCAAGAAGAGTTCCCTGAACTTTCGTTTATTAACTTGCAGTTGGATTTGCCGATTTCGACAAATAATGTTGAAATTTTGCCAAAAAACGGAGTTTTAAATTTAAGATCCTTTCCATTGCTTAATAATTTACCCTGGGTGAAAATTCTTCCGGACCTTGAACCAAAAGTAAATACTGAATGTTGGAAATTTCCGACGCCTCAAGATGCTGTTGGTAATCATGCTACTGCTAAATTATTGATGGGTTCTGGTTCCGAAAATAAAAATTTAGAATCAGAACAATCGGATCAAGTTGAAATTATTCCTGAAAAAAATCTTACTAGGGTAAAACCATTAAAGGATATGTTTCAGTTTAAAGAACGATTGATGTACTTGTTGCAACCGCCAATTGAGGAGGTATTTACCGGCAAAGAGGTCAGTCTCCCTTTTAAGCCCTTTCCTTATCAGATTAAAGGGATTGCTTTCCTGATGCCTAGGAAATCCGCTTTGATCGCTGATGAGATGGGACTTGGAAAAACCATACAAGTAATTATTTCGATTCGATTATTATTTCGCTCCGGCTTATTAAAAAATGTTCTGATTGCTTGCCCCAAACCACTGGTTATAAATTGGACTCGGGAATTAAAACTTTGGGCATCCGATCTGCCAGTAGAAGTGATTTGTGGCAATACTGAAGAACGAAAGATTTCTTGGAATGTATCTAATACTGCAGTGAAGTTGGTTAATTATGAATTGCTAACCCGAGATGTTCTTGAGGGGGTTGCAGGTAATAATTTTTATGACTTGATGGTGATTGATGAAGCCCAAAGAATCAAAACAAAAGAATCAAAGACAGCTCAGGCCGTTTGTTCCGTTCAAAGGGAGCGAAGTTGGGCCATGACCGGTACCCCCATTGAAAATCGGCACGACGATCTTATTCATATTTTTGAATTTGTAGATCCAGGTAGGGTCCCCAAAGACACTCCACCGAAAATGTTGGCAAGCCTGACCTCAGAAAGTATTATTCGAAGGACCAAGGAGGAAGCTGCTCCTGATATGCCCGCTAAAATTATTCAGGATATTTTTCTGGAGCTAACCCCTGAGCAAAAGCAGGCCTATGATCTTGCAGAAAATGAAGGTGTCATTCATTTGAATAAACTTGGTGAAACTGCAACTGTCCAGCATGTTTTCGAATTGGTCATGCGATTAAAACAGATTTGTAATTTTGACCCAAGAACAGGTGCAAGTTCCAAAGCTGATCAATTGTTGGCCGATATGGAGGAAGTTCAGGCTACAAATAGTAAAGCGATTGTTTTTTCTCAATGGGTAAGGCCACTCGAGGAGCTTGCCGAGCAATTAAAGGCTTATAATCCTTTAATGTATCACGGTAAAGTTCCTTCCCACCAACGACAGGGAATTCTCGATCAGTTTAAAAAAGATCCAAAAGCGCATGTTATTTTGATGAGTTATGGGACTGGTAGCGTTGGACTTAACTTGCAATTTTCCAATTATGTTTTTCTTTTTGATAGGTGGTGGAATCCAGCAATCGAAGATCAAGCAATTAATCGGGCGCATCGTTTAGGCCAAAAGTCTACTGTTTTTGTAAAGAGGTTTATTTCTCAAAAAACAATTGAAGAAAGAATTGCAGAAGTCTTGGATGCTAAACGTAGATTGTTTGCAGAAATTATTGAGCATAGTGGTTTACCTTCTTCTTTAGGTTTAAATGAAGAAGAAATATTTGGTTTGTTTAATTGTTCACCCCGACCAAAAAAGATTGCTGCTTGAGTATTTGTTTGATTATTCTGGTGCTAACGTGGTTTTTTCTAGCGTTGCCCCGTAGTCAAATCCTAAGACTAATTCTAAATTAACTTTGTAATTGTTTAAATGTATTAACGGTTTTTTAAAATTGCTCTGGGAACTTCTTATGGAAATTGCAAAATCATCTGGGAAACTGGGCATTGTTGTCGGTGGCGGCCCTGCGCCAGGAATAAATGGTGTAATAAGTGCTGTTACTATTAAATCTATAGTTGATGGCATGGATGTTTACGGCTTTATTGATGGTTTCAAACATTTGGTTAAAGGAAGCATTACTAACATAAAAAAACTTTCGATTGAAGATGTTAAGGGTATTCATCTTAAAGGTGGCTCAATCTTAGGTACTTCCAGAACCAACCCTGCAAAAAATGATGCAGATATGAAACAAGTTCTTGAATCCCTTAAAACGCTTGGAATTACAAAGTTGGTAACTATTGGGGGTGATGACACCGCTTTTTCGGCAAGTCAAGTTTATTTAAGGGCGGCAGGCACAATACACGTAGCTCATGTTCCCAAAACCATAGATAATGATTTGCCTTTGCCACCTTCTACTCCAACTTTTGGTTTCGAAACTGCAAGGCATTACGGTGTTAAGATTGTAAGTAGTCTTTCCGAAGATGCCAAAACAACTTCCCGTTGGTATTTGGTGGTCAGTATGGGGCGTGCTGCAGGGCATTTAGCTTTAGGTATTGGTAAAGCTGCAGCAGCTACTTTAACAATCATACCTGAAGAATTTCATGATCGTGATGTCTCGATGGATGAAGTAGTTGATATTCTGCTTGGATCTATATTAAAAAGGCGAAAAAATGGTTCGAATTATGGGGTTGCTGTTCTTGCTGAGGGCCTTTTAGAAAAAATAGGAGAAAAAGGATTATCAAATTTAGATACCAATGAATTGGGCCGTTATGGAAAAGTCGAGCGTGATCCTCATGGCCATTTACGATTGGGAGAGATCGAGTTTGGTAGGATGGTCAAGGATCATCTTGCAGCAAAACTTGAAGAATTAGGTATAAGTCTTACTGTTATTGATAAAGATTTGGGCTATGAACTTCGCTGCGCAGATCCTATTCCTTTTGATGCGGAATATACGCGTGATCTTGGTTACGGCGCAGTAAAATTCCTGCAATCTTCAGAGTGCGCCAAATATGGGGCAGTAATCTCATTTATTGGTGGTCGGCTTCAACCTATACCTTTTGAAAATATCCTTAATCCAACCACTCGAAGGATGCAAACTCGAATTGTCGATGTTAAAGGTGAAGGGTTTGAATGTGCTAGGCGTTTTATGATAAGGCTTGATAGATCAGATATTGAAGATCCGGCCAATCTTGGTGCACTTGCTAAAAGTTTAAATTGGACCCCAGAACAATTCAAAAAGAGGTTTGGTTATCTCGTTGGAATTTAATTTGTTATTGGCCTCTGGAGGCAGTACCTTTTTTCACTGACATTGCAATTGGAGCGTCAAAATTAAGGGGCCTTCCTGCGACTACAATGTTTTTTTCGTGAAGTAAATCTCGCATTCTTCGATAGATGGTAAAGCTATCAGGGTATACGCAAAAAGTAACGGCAGTTTGGTTTTGGTCCAAACTGTTGATAATTTTCATGAATTCGGAATTTGGGTCAAGCGCTTGTTCCAAAGTTTCGCCTCGTTCAGGGTCCAAAGACTCTAGCACCCATCCGGTTAACGAAAATCTGAAATTTGCTCTTTCATCAGGAATAGCGTTCAAGGAAGCTATTTCCAAGCCGCTTCTTTCTCTTTCAAGTGTAAATCTAATTTTAAAAGGTCCGTAGTTTTGAGAAACTTCTTCGAGTTCCCATTGTTTTCTTAGCTTTTCTCCCAGACTCTGCATTCGTCCTGAAACTTCTTCAAGCATTGCGCCAATATCTACTGGGGTGATTCTCCCATTTTTACATTCAAAAATCATCTCTTCGGATTGTAAGGTTCTACTTACTGGTGTTTTGTATTTAAGTTCATTTTTTGCGCCTTTGGTTTTTTTTAGATTTTCAATTTCCTCTTCTAATTGTTCAGATTTTGTTTTTATTTTTGCTATTGTTTGAGGACTGTTCTTGTTGATTTCAGAAGATTCATCAATAAGTGCTTTAATTTTTTTTTCCTGATCAATTAACGCTTCCAAACTTCCGTTTAGTACATAAGCTTTTTGTTGATTTAAATTTTTTTCTTTGTTTTGCTCATTTAGGATGTTTTTTTTACTTGTAAGTATTGCTTCAACATCGGCTTTCATTTTGCTTTTGTCAATTATTCTTTGCACTAGGGGATCTGAAACATCTGCCAGTTTATTTTCTGTTATAATTGATGTGTTTGGGGTGAAGGATTCAGGGATTTCAAATCCTTTGTATGTACGGGCCCCAACCCATGCTACTAAAATTAGTTTGATTATTATACCGACAACATTAGCGACGACATCCAAAAAGGAATCGAAACTAAAATGAATTTCTTTGTCTGGTCTTCTTCTTCTACGCATGTTTGAAAATTATCTTCCTTGAATAATTTCTTTGATATTATCTTCAGGTTCCAAGTTTTGTCTTTTTTGTTTGATACCTGCCATTTGCAATGCTGGATACGATAAGTGGTATGGTTTTAAGCCATCGGGCCATACTAGAAATCTTACTTCGGGCCTGTATGGTGGTTCGCCTGGTCTAACCGTAGATTGTTTTCTTTGGATGATTTTTTCGATTTCTTGTACAAATCTTTTAACTCCTTCTTCGGATGCTAATAAACTTGTTGGAATCACTAATCGATTCGGATGAACTAGGATTTCTTCAAATTTACATTCAACAAAAATTACCCAATCCCTGTCCGCAAATAATCTTGCAGCTCTTAAAGGGGTTGGATTTTGGGTTTTTCTTGGCCCTAATTCCGGCAATGGTGCTGCTATTCTTGCTGTCGCATCTTGTGCATCGCTTTGACTTTGAGATTCGTCTTCCCTGTTATATGTTGTTCTTGGGGTCATTTGTTTTGTTGTTACATTTGCTTCGTCTTTGTTTTTGTTGTTGAGTGAGATGGAAATGTTTTGGTTTTGTATAGGTGTTTGAGTATTTTGGTTATTTGATCCTCCGATGCTATTAGTAGTTTCTTTTTTTGAAGTTGAATTTGGCTCAGTATCTTGTGCTCCTGGGTTACCACTTAGATTCTTTTTATTGGATGATTCTTTCTCATCCCCCGTTGATCCAAGGCCGTTACCTTTTTGATAGTTTAAAGGCTTTTCTGAGAAAGAATTTGGTTTTGTAGAAGCAGAGTAAGGACCTTTTGTATCAGAAGCGCCTCCACTTTCGTTATTTTTTGTATTTGTAGAATAACTCCCGCCTGACGATTCTTTATCAGTTCTATTTAAATCATTACGATTAGGGTTACCAAAGTTTCTTCCATTCGATATTGTTAAACTGTTTTCTTTTTCATTATTTTGCTCGTTTAATTGCACTTTGCTTTCATTATCAAGACTGTTTCCGTTACGGGAATTTGTGCTATCGGAAGAATTATTTGATTTTTTATTATTGCCATATGATTCGTTTAAATTACGGTCAGTTGGATTTCTAGGCTCGTCAGTTGCATTATTTTGCAAGCCTGATCCGTTTGAGTTATTCTTAGTCATGCCAGACCCATAAAGATTATTATTTGCTAAGCCAGATCCTTTAGTATTAGTTCCAATAATTTGATTGTTTATAGCTAAGTTATTTAAAGATTCTTTATTACCCGGAAACCCTGGAAGTGCAGTTAAGGGCCGGATATTTTGTGCAGTTGCACCGTAACTAATCGATTTTGAATTTTCTTTTGAGCCATATGTTTTATCGTTGCCGCTTTGGTAAATACCATTATTTTCGGCAGCATTATTTTGTTGAGGGATACTACCATTGCCGTTGTTTATTCCGCCTCTTATGTTTCCTGGGGCAGGAATCGGTTTTGGTATTTGCGTAGGTTTGACCAAAGATGCAAGTTTTGAAGGCGAAGGAGCAGATTGTTCGATTGGAATTTCTAAACTCCAAATTTTGTCCACTAATTCGTAGCCGAAATCAATTTCCATAGGTTTTATAACGGATTGGAGCTTCCAATAATTTGTGATACCACCAGGCCTTACCAAAATCATTAGATAAGGTGTTGCATCCTTTGGTCCAAGTGTTTGCAATAAATAATCTCTAAGTTGTGAAGTTCTGGTTAACAGTTCGTTTTTAAGGTTTTCAGATTCGTCATTTGAGGGAAAAAGCATCTTGTCTGGGAACAACAAAACACCATTTTCATTGCATTCAATGTATAATGGTTTGCG
>RFZJ01000078.1 GCA_009920765.1 Planctomycetota bacterium
AGCAACCGAAACGGTTATAACTCGCTTTACATGGCGGCACTACTCGGAAGGGCGGACTTGCTAAAGCTTCTGATAGAAAATGGAGGCGACCCATTCCTTGCCACTGGTTCATCTAAATCTGCTTGGACGGCTGCCCAACAACCTTACGATCAAACCCGCACGATTATTTTTATTTCCAAAGGTAAGTTTCCAGAAGACATGACTGTACTTGAGAATGGCCGCCAGACTGTGATTGAGCTCCTAAAAGGGATTTCCATTGAGAAATTTGGAACGCAAAGCCCACCGGAACAACCCTCACCACACAAATCCACCGAGGGTCTGCCAAGTTGGGTGCAATGGTATTTTGATTGGCTCTCATCTGACCAAATCGTGGTGAATATCGCAGGTCAGAAAATCAATCTTCTTCAAGATGCATCCCTTGAACACTTATGGTTTCTTTGGTTTCTTTGGTGGCTATGCGTGCTTCATTACATTCTGGATTGTTTATTCCATCCTATTGGCCCTGGAGCAACAGAAAAAACAAATCTTATTTACCCCGGGTTGATGGTGGCGTTTGTACTGACCTGTTGCATGCAGGCATGGATGGGCCTAGATTATTCCCCGAAGCTTTTAAACTTGCCTGTGGGCCCAGACTTTTCTCCAGGGCTAATCCCCAAACCTCATGTTTTTTTGTACTACTCAGTGTTCTTCTTTTTCGGAAGCTGGTACTTCCGGTTAGGCGATAACCAATGTTTTCTTGGCAAACATTGGCGCTGGGCGTTACCAATGGCCATGCTGGTTTTGTTTCCATTGATATTGGCCACAAAGGAGCAGAGGTTGCCAAATACCTTACTTCAATCGCTTTACACCTGGCTGATGGTGCTTGGTTCTATTGGTCTGGCAAACCGTTTGTTTCAAAGGGAAAGCAACCTTTTCCGATATGTGGCTGATTCTTCATACTGGCTTTATCTCACCCATATTCCACCGGTATTGTTGATGCAGTGGGTATTACTTTTTCTGCCAGTCCCGGCATTGGTGAAATTCACTTTAGGGTTTCTAATCACCATGCTGATTCTATTTGCCAGCTACGAATTATTGGTGAGGCGCACTGTGATTGGTCGAATCCTAAATGGCAAAAAAAGTAAATCTTTTTCTTGATTAATTTACCGGATTCATCGGATGCTTAAAAAATGGGTTTACGATTGCATCCTTTTCTTCGATTCTTCCTGCATTTAACGGAATCGCCAACATTAAAGGGGCAACCTTCTTATTGTACCTTTACCAAGGTTTTCTACGCCTGGTCAAACAAACACAAAGTCGCTACAAAACTTTCCAGATTTGACTTTATTGCTGAAGTTAATCTCGTCCAGGTTACCAAGCTTTTCTTATTATGCCAACATTGTCAACGGCTCCACCAAACCAAAACCATGAATGGCTATACCAAGTATTGTTTTCATTTCTCACTTCTGGCGATAAAGATAAACTATAATCCCTTAACTTTAGGGTAAGAAGTTTCCGTAATCTATTTTAATCCCACATCCTTAATTCATTAATCCAGCACTCCCATATCAGGCAAACCATAAACCAAAACATTTAATACGATCCTAAAAGTCTTCCCGAGCTATATGAAGTTTTGCTTCCCATTACGATGTGGTAATATGAAACCAGTGCTCCAAAACTTCATGCGCGCCAGACTCTTTGCGGCTCTTTTCAAGAAAGATATATTTCCCATGGTTTTCGCATTTATTCCCATTCATGCCCCTCCGCCTCTTTTTAATTACATCATCTATATTTTTCTTCAACCCCATTATTCTTGATAGAACCGTGAATACCATCGCTAAAACACCCTCCATGCCAAATGCATTCCTTTGGATATTGGCTCATGCCATTGCCCTTTCTTCGTTCATTGCAATCGATTGGGTTCTTAACGAAAAAGTTTACTACCGAAATAGTGGCATCCTCCTCATGCCCTTGCTAGTAGGATTGATTCAAATGTTTTTACTTTGGAAGCAACTACGATGGCCGTGGGTTTGGCCAATGCTAACCATCCTCGGAATCCCAATTTCTTTTTTAGGCATCTGGTGGTTTATGCTTTGCATCGGTGGTGGATTTGGAATTACCCAAGCCATCCATTTAAAAATATCAGGGTACAAGCGGGTATATCTTTGGATATTATTTAGCTTTATAGGCTGGGTGGGCGGCGCACTATCCTGGTCATGGCTTAGCCAAATGATTAGTCCACCTTACCTCTGGGACATGATTGGACTTTATGGAACCGTGGGATTGGCCTATGGCTTGAGCACATGGCTCGCTTTACACATGTTGATAAGGAAAGAGCAACCCTAGATCATTTGTGAAACAAATAAAATTTATCAATGCCAGATGTGAGGATTTTTGAGAACCCGGTTTTATGTTCTCGCATTATTCCCAAACTTGGGCTTCTTGCTTGTTGAGCAATCGGGCGGTCTACTTAAACAATAGCGCAGTCTTGGGCAGTAATGTTTTGAGCCTCGCCTCAGTATCAGGCGAAAAAGGTTCTTTAACGGGAACCAACCGTAAGGACTTCAAAAATGCAAAGTCTTTAAAGAAGGCAAGCCTTGTATCTGGAAGCTCGATTTTCCCCAGTTCCAATTGCTCAAGCTGCTTCATACCTGCAACCGCCTTTAGATCCGAATCGGTAAGTGGCTTGACATTGGTAAAGGTAAGTCGGCGCAAAGTGGCAAGATCCTTGATGAAAGGAATGCTCTCGGGGGAATCAAATCCCTCGCCTAGCTGCAGATACTCAAGGGGAAGCTTCGCAATATGACGAAGCGTTTGCGGAGTGGCATTAGAAGTTCCAAGCTCCAAACCTTTAAGCTTACTGAGCTTTGCAAGATTTGGCGCACCTGCATCGGTGAACTTCGCATGGGCAAGGCTGATATTTTCGAGATTAGGCAGGTGATCACATAGCTGCATCAAACCTTCATCATCAATGCTGCTGCCACGATGGCTGACCCGCGTGAGCTTGGTGAAGCCATCGAACTTTGCATAAGCTCGGCCGGTGATCTGCGTCCCAACAAAGGAAAACTGCTCCAGGTTTTTCAACCCTGCAAGTTGCACCATGCCAGCATCGCTGAGTTTGCCATTATTGGTAAATCGCAGGGTCTTGAGATTTGTAAGCTTCGCAATGTGAGGCATCCAAGCATCATTGAACTTGGTGGCGATGATGTTAAGCGATTCCAGTGTCGTGATATGGCTGAGGTGCTCGAAAAAGGCAGCATCATAGGGATCTACCTTGCGATGATCATGGGGCCCGGCACCAGGCACTGAAAGGTCGACGAGTTTCAGACTCTGACCATTCTCGGTCTTCTCGACTTTTCCCTTTGCACCCTCGACTGCGCGAATAACGGCTTCAACATGGGGGTCAAGTGCAAAACCAGTGATGGAGGTAAAGGCAAATAAAAGCACAGCAAACAGGGTAGTGGTAAGTTTCATGGCAATCAACATCCTATTTTTTCAAGCTTGAGGGCTATCTGCAGGGGTTAGTATTTGGAAAAGATCGCAGGAGTCGGAAAGCGTTCCTCGGACGATGGATCGTTGAGGTATTCCTCGCGTGGTACATCAACCTGGGGCCAGCTTGCAGGGCGTATACGGACAATTCTGCCTGGACGAATACCCTCGATGATGAGGTCGGTTTCAAAAAAGATTTGAATGCCACTGCTGCCGAATGGTACCTCTTTAGTCGCCCTCCTAACATCCAAGATGGATCCTCCCGAGGCCATATGGGCTGGGCCATATGCGCCATGAGTGTGCTTCAAGGTATCCGTTACCGAATTCATCATTGCAGGGCTGTCTTTTTTAAAATCAGCATAGAGAGAGGGGTCCATGCCGCCAAACAAGGTTGCGGTCACCTTCGCACGGCCGAACTTGCCATACTCGACAGCATCGATGAATGCGGGCATCCATCGGCTACGGATAAAGGCCTTATGAACCTCGTTTTGATTATGGGCAGAACGTTGCATAGAGGCATCGTCGAGCCAGATGTCAGAAATATGGAACCGGGTAAACACACCTCCCGGAGTGGGCCTCCAAGTTATCCCAAGAAGAACTGGTTGACCATCAAGGGATTTCTTCCCTTCAGCGGGCCAGATTTTCTCTGCAATAAGATCCTCAATCCCAAGACGTTCACGACCTCGCCAGACCCGGGTAGCTGCATCGAAGGTCATCTTATCCTCGGTAGCCTTGCCATCTCCACCTTGCTTTGGTTCGCAGGTAGCGACAATCATCCCCTCGCGATTCTTGACGTCCACTTCCTTGAGTTTCCAAATCTTGCCCATGCGCTGGCAATGGCTGAACTCATCTTCGAGGAGAAGGACATGATTCTCTGCGGGTGCAGTGCCTGCACCACGATTATGGTTCCCATCTACCTTCCTATTGTTCACTGGCAATACTGGCACAGGTGAAGTCTTAGGGTCGGGAGGGAGAAATGCCTGTACATGCAACAGTGTACCCAGGGGGATATCGCGAAGATCAGCCGGTGCACCGTGATAACGCACAATGCCATAAGGGAGCATGGCGAAGGGATGCGGGTCGTTGCGAAAAAACATGCCCGAACCTTGCACACGAATGCTACCACGACGGTTAGCATGATCCACGAAAACGAGCTCGCCCCGATAAGAGAGGGCTTTTTCCAAAGGAGGGAACTTCCCCACTTCAGGCCGGAAGGGTTTATCCTGGGCGATTGCTGCAAAATTAAACAGGCTCAAACCAAGACCAAGAGCAAAGAGCTTTAGGGAATACTGGATAAATCTCATAGTTCGATCACCTTGTTGCTCTCGCCGAATTTGTCGGTCTCCACACCCATTCGTTGTGCCATCATTAGCAATAGATTGCTCATGTAGGCATTGGGGTTCGCTGGTCGGCTGCAAAGCGAGTAATGTTCGCCTGGCTTGTCGAGTTGGTAACCCTTGAAGTGGCCTTGGTTAAAATCGAGGTGGCTGCCATGCTTCAGCCCGAGGTCGGACCCACCGCCAAGCACCAGCGGAAGATTGGCATTACCATGGCTATGGCCGTAAGACATACCGCTACCAAAGAGCGCCATTGTCGAGCCCAAGAGGGGCTTGCCATTGAGATCCTTGGTTTCTGAGAGCCGGGTGAGGAAGTATCCGTACTGCTCAATGGCAAAGGTATCATACATGGTGAGTTTTTCCATGTAGCCCTTATCGCCGCCGTGGTGGCTGAGTTGATGGCGAGACTCGGTGATACCGATCTCGGGAATAGCAAACGCATCCCCTTCACCACCCAAGCTGAAAGTAGCAACACGAGTCACATCAGTCTGGAAGGCAAGAACGATCAAATCATAAACAGTGCGGAAATAGTCGCCCGCCATGGTTGCGGGGACATCACGATTAGTACGCTGGCGATCAGCGGCAGAAACAGTGGGTAGTGGCGTATCGAGCCATGCATCAGCGCGTCTGGTGCGAACTTCCGTCTCACGAACCGAGGTGAGGTATTGATCCAAGCGGCCTTTATCTGCAGATCCCATCGCCTGCTCAAGCCGGCGCACTTCCGCAAGGTTGGCATCCAGCACGCTGCCTTTACGGCGCAAGTTTCTCCTTTGGGCTGTCTTGCCACCTTTTGGTTCTTCAAACAGCGAAGCGAAGATCTCACTGCAACGACGCATCGCAGGCAACCTTACTCCATCGGCCGTCCAACCAAGGGAATCACCCGTAAGAGCTATTTCCATCGAAGGGTATCGTGTGTGCTTCGCAGTGATCTCAGCCATCTTCTGATCAACGGAGATCGTGTTTCGGTCTGAAGGTCCAAGCTTGCCACCGGTCAGCCAGACCGAAATACAATTGTGATGATGGCTGAGGGCCCCCGGATGATGCAAGCCGCTAATGGGCGTGATCACCTGGCGATGCTTTTCCAAAGGCTTCAATGAACGCGAAAATTCATAGTCCTTGCCTGGCTTGGTAATCTGGTAGTTGAGCGAATGAACACCGTTGGCAAGGTAGATGAAGGCACTGCGTTTGGGCGAGGTCGCTTGTTGCTCGATCGCCCGCAATGGTACCATGCATTCTAAAAACGGAAGCGAAATGCAACTACCCAAGGCCCTGAGTGCATGACGGCGATCGATCAACCAAGTTTGCGACAGAATATTGCTCATCGTGATTCTCCTTGTTAACGTTTACGAATCAAATCTGAAAGTGCTACGGCACGTATGATTTCCTTGATGCGGTATTGGCTTTTCTTTGCTTCGGCTTCGATGGCCTTCAGGTCTTCCTGATCATCCACGGTTAGCACCCTGCGAAGAGCGTAGGTGCAAAGATGCTCGATGAAGGCTCTCGTGACTTTGTCGCGATCCTCGAGCAGCAGATGTTTGAACTGAATGGAATCCTTGAATTGACGGCCATCAGGCATCACGCCCGAGGGATCGATCATGGGGTCTGCTCCACGGCCCTGCAAGACCTTCTCAAGAGTACGCCATTGCCCGATGGCATCATAGTTATCCCAAGCAAGTCCCAACGGGTCGATCTTTGCATGGCAGGCTGCGCAATTCGCATTATTGCGATGTGCTTCGATCTTTTGGCGAAGAGTGGCCTTGGGGCTATCCGGTGGGCTGGGTTCTATCGCACTCACATTCGCAGGTGGAGGTGGTGGTGTTTTACCGAAGATTGCTTCACTAACCCAAACTCCTCTATGCACTGGGCGGTGCCGTGTTCCGTCCGAGGTCAGACCTAGAATTGCGCCCATCGTCAACAGTCCGCCACGGTGATCTTCGGGTTTGAGCGACACACGCTGAAAGCCATCGCTCTTGGGTTCTGGCAGACCGTAAAAATCGCAAAGTCGTGCGTTAGCCATAGTCCAGTCGGAATCGATCAAGCTATCGATGGGCAGATTCTTCGAGAACATCTCGCGGAAATACTCGATGGGTTCAGCGCGTAGGCTCGTCTCAAGCCACGCATCGTAATTCGGGTACAGCTTTTTGTCTGGCGTAAACATACCAAGGCGGTGCAATTGAAGCCACTGCCTTGAGAAGTCGGTGACGAAGCGGTTGGTTTTGCTATCCGCAAGAACCCGATCCACCTCTTTCTTCAAGCCATCACTTTTCAATGTGCCGTCTTTGGCTGCGGTTAACAGGCCATCATCGGGCATTGAACTCCATAAGAAATAAGAAAGGCGGGAGGCAAGTTCCGCATCGTTGAGGCGTTCGCGTGCCACCGTGTCTCCCTCGACGAGATAAATAAAGTGCCTCGAAGTCAGCACACCTTGCATTGCGATGCGATATGCGCTGGCTGTCTTTTCACCAGCATCACGCTCAGAACGGTAAGCTTTCAGATAATCTGCCAACTCTTCCTTCTTAACCGGTCGTCGCCAGGCTCTTTCAGCAAAGCGCTGCAGGTGCTCTGCAACCACCTCGATGGTGGCGTCATCAGACGGTACCAAACCACTACGCCTAGATTTCTCGGCAGCAGTTTCTATTGGCCCCTCCCATTCAATCCAATCAAGCAGCACCGTTGAGAAGAGGCCATTCCCCTTGTCATCAAACATCTGCGGGGCATTTGGGTTAAGGAGCAGAGTTTCGCTGCTGTGGGTGAAAATATAACTGTTCCTACTGCCGAGGGCATTGCGGAAGGCCGCCCCTTTCCTTCGGTCCACTACATCCGTGGCAACCACGCAAAAGTCCAGAGTCATGGGCATCTCGAGAAACACATCGAATTCATAAACCTGGGGCTTGTCCTCTGGAGCAGTGATATCAAACTCGATAAGGCCGTCCACTGTTTCTTCACCAGTGCGCTTGCCGATGCTAAGATGAGCAGGTTGGCCGCCTATTGGGCGAATCCCGCTGGCTTGAATACGCAATTTATAAAGCCCGCTTTGTTCCGGACCTGTTTTTCCGAACCAGTTTGATGAAAGGGCATTTTGAACACTTCCAGGATAGAGAAGGTAACGCAGTGGCCGTTTAATACCGAAGCGGTCCAACGCTTCCTGTTGGGACTTCCCGCCCCCATATCGTAACTCGGCTGCCGTCTTACGAACTTTGCGGGCCTCTCCCGATGCAATTGGAAAGGCCCGGTCCAGCACAAGCCCCGAAGCACGGTAATAACGATCGACATGGGAAGGCGAAAGTGACAATTGCGAACCGATGCGTTCAAAACCGTGCCAAAGATTATCTTCGTTCAACTCTCCTGGCTTGGCGGGATCATAGCGCACACCCAGTAAATCATAGATTGTATTCTGATACTCTTTACGACTTAGACGATAATGCGCTACCGCAGGCCTAGCCGCCATCCGCACCGCCTTACCTTCCTTGATCCGGGCATCTAGATTCGTAACAAACTCAGCGATCTCCGCCTGAGTCGGCCGGGGTTCTTTTTTTGGTGGCATCGCACCAGAATTAACTTGCTCTATCACTTCCGCCCAGTGATGAGTGTCCGCACCCCGTTTGAAATCGCGTGACAACTGGTCGATACGCACATCGCCCTTCTTTTTCTCCGGGCCGTGACAACTAACACAATGCTTCTTCAAGAAGCCTTCAAACGGCTCCTCTCCATGAACAGGATTGGCAAATCCAAAGCTAGCGACTAAAAACAATAATGGCAGTAACAGGCTGGTGAGGAAGGTGAGATCGCGTTTCACGGGTTGGTTTCTCAGAATGCAGCAGAAAACAACGACCTTTGGTCGTGCTATCAGAATACATATTATTTTAAGGAAAAACACGCCATAAAGCAATGGTACTTACAGATCAGCGCCCATTGCTAACAATAGGCTATTTCTTTGGTTCCGTCTTGTTCGGATCAGCATTCGGTTTCGTGAGTTCCCGCATCGGATTACCTGGCTTTTCATCCTTGAAAAGCTGGAGCTTTGTCTTCACCAGACGCCGTGGCCAGAAGTTATTCTCAACTTCGGTATCCATCAATTCCTGTCGAGGATCAAAAGTTATCGCCTTAAGTTCCTTGGTTGTAAGATGAACCTTCGAGGCTTTCTCTGTGTTGAAGCGCCATATCTCGGCCGGTATTTGCAGTTCCTCACTGGTCCCGTCAGTATATTCAATTTTTAGGGGAACTGGAGTTACAAGGCCACCAAGGTTGCTAAGTTCAATCACATAGATATTGTGCTTAGTCTGAAGCAACTTGGGATCGATCTTGGCTTCCTCAAGTTCCTTGAGCAATGCCTCGTATTTTTTCTTCTCGCTGGGCAGCACCGTGGCCTCATCGTATCCATCATAGAAATCTTTCAATTCAGGGAAGCGGTCGATGCGTTTGGGAAGTGAAGCATTGCGCTCCTTGGTTAAAGTCTTGGGCAAGGCCTCGCGTTCAGCCTTGGCCTTGGGCTTCTCGATCGCAGGATCGCGAGAATCGAGCTGAAGCCAGAGGACTTCGTCAACTGACACATCGACATGGTCAACACCGTAAAACCAGCCACGCCAGAACCAGTCAAGATCGACACCGCTGGCATCCTCCATCGTGCGAAAGAAATCAGCCGGGGTGGGGCGCTTGAACATCCAGCGCTTGGCATAAGTCTTGAACGCATGATCGAAGGCCTCGCGGCCCAAGATATTTTCACGGAGGATGTTAAGGGCAACTGTCGGCTGACCATAGGCATTGGGGCCTATGTCGGCAATCGACTCCGAATTGGTCATCACCGGGACACGTTCCTTCTGCTTCATGTATTCGATCATGGTGCGATTGTTGCGGTGGGACTTCCAGTTAGCTTCCCATTCCTCTTGGGCGAGATATTCCAGGAAAGAGTTAAGACCTTCGTCCATCCATGTCCACTGGCGTTCATCGCTGTTGACGATCATCGGGAAGTAATTATGGCCTACCTCATGAATAACAACCCCAATCAGGGCATACTTCGTGCGTTCGGGGTAGGTGCCATCTTTCTCGGGGCGGGGACCGTTGAAGCAAATCATCGGGTATTCCATGCCACCTATCGCACCATTGATCGACCAAGCCACAGGATAAGGGTAGTCAAACGTGTAACGCGAGTAGACTTCAATCGTATGGGCTATGGCGTGAGTGGAGTATTTGTCCCAAAGTGGCATGCCTTCCTTGGGGTAAAGTGACATCGCCATGACTGGCTTGCCCTTAACATTGGTACCTGCCACAGCCATTGCATCCCAGACAAACTTTCGGGAGCTGGTAAAAGCGAAGTCGCGTACATTCTCTGCCTGGAAGACCCATGTCTTCTTAGCCTTGGGCTTGCCTTTTTCTGCTGCCTTGGCTTCCTCTGGTGTGACGACAAAAAGAGGCTTCTTGGTTTCCTTCTGAGCCTGACGAAGTCGCTCGCGCTGTGTCGGGGTTAGCACCTGTTCCTCGTTCTGAAGGGCGCCCGTTGCAGCCACGATATGATCATCGGGCACAGTCAGCGAAACCTTATAGTCGCCGAACTCGAGGGTGAACTCCCCAGTGCCTAGGAACTGTTTGTTGATCCATCCTGCGTAATCCGTGTAGGCCGCCATGCGAGGGAACCACTGGGCTACGGTGTATATAGAATTGCCATCCTCCTTAAAGAACTCGTATCCGGTGCGGGCCATGATACGTTTGGCATCGTTAATAGGATAGTTCCATGCGATCTTAAAGACAAAGTCGGCGCCGGGCTTAAGAGGCTTGGGAAGATCGAGACGCATCATCGTCTTGACGATCGTATGAGGGATCCCACGGCCTTCAGCGTCCGTCAGCTTGGTGACCTTAAGTTCGCCGTCATATGTCTCGTAGGCTAGGAGGCGGTCGAGTGCAGTGTAGCTAAACTTCTTAAGATCGACACCGCGCTTGGCGTTGGGAACCATTCGCGAATCAGCGTTACGAGATAAATAGTTTTGGTCGAGCTGGACCCAGAGGTAATCAAGCGTATCTGGCGAGGCATTGTGGTAAGTAACAGTGGCATCGGCGGCAAGGTGGCGCTTATCGTCATCGAGTTCTACGCGGATGTCGTAGTCAGCGCGGTTCTGCCAATAGCCGGCCCCGGGTGCACCAGTGGCAAGTCGCTGTTGAGAAGGGGCTGGCAGCAGGGTTTCCAACTGCTGAAACTTTTGCACGGGGCTGCCAAGCTTACTTTCCTGTGCCATTACCAACAACGCACCCACCAAACCCAACACCATGACTAAGCCAAGTATTCTTTTCATTTCTAACCTCGATTCCAAAGCTAAACCGTAGTATCTTAACTTTAGTACAAGGCTTTCCCAGAGTCCATTTTAATCTACCCTGCCATCATCAGACACGCAGAACCAAAAGCAGAAGAACTGGTTATAAATATTAGCGAACGTGATGCGGTACTTTTCCATCATTCTCCGCGAAAGCAGGGAATCCAGAAATCATAACAACAAATGCGGGGGCCCTCACCAGCGGATCTACATCCACCGCTCGATGATACAATGTGTAGACTTGGAGGCATCTTGTTTTTGGGTGGGCTTCAAAGCCCATGGACTGCGTTCCATGGGTCTCTTGTTTTTGAATGTTGGGAGCAGGGGAAAAAGAAACAAATCAAAGAAAGAGACCCACCCAGCACCGCACCTATGCTAGGAAGATGTGAGTTCGAAATTTACTGTAATCATTCGCGGCCGAAGGCCGATTCTTCCATAGGTATGGTGATAAAGGGCCAACTGGCAGGATAATACCGAACAATTTTCGTAGGGCGAAAGCCGTCAAGGAGCATACCACATTCAAGTTGTATTTGCAGTCCGCTGCATCCGGGAACAACGGGCACTTTATTGAACTTCAGAATGTTGCCGCCTTTGCGATCATTTGTCGGGTCATAAGTCATTAATGATTCCCGTGCAACAGCGATCGTACCTTTCGGTGCTAGATCATCTTTGGCGCCACCCTTTCCGAATAAGGTGGCTGGCCAGCCAAGTGGCTCTGGATTGATCTTCGTTAAATCATTGAACAGGTTGGGATCCACACCATCAAAGAATGTGAAAGTAACAAGCTGTTTCTTATCATCAACAGCATCCACCCAAGCGGGTAAGCCCCGCTCTTTGATATGCTGGCGATGACACTCCATCTGGTGGTTAGTGGCCAATTTTCGGCTGGTATCATCGAGATAGATTTCGGTGATTCGACCTGGCCCATACAGCCCGACCCAGGTGAGGTTGAACTGGACCAATTGATCCTTCGCCAATGATTCGACTGTTCCAATACCACGCTCTTGATAAACCCGCGTGCGACCGAACAGATCAAACGACTTCAACCCGCCGACTGGTTTCCCATCCTGCATAAGTGTGGCGAGAAGTTTCTTTTTTTCGAGGTTGACACTGTCAATTTTCCAGATCTGCTTCTGCCTCATGCGATAGCTGAAGTCATCTTCCACCCGGATGCAGCGCCGAAACGCAGATTCAGGAGAAATGCGATCATGAAACACTGCCAGTGGCTGGCGTTCATCCAATTCCCCCTTCAGGAAGCACCAAGTATGAAGATGTGTACCCAAGGGGATATCGCACAATGCGGCGGGGGCACCATGATAATAAATCGAACCATAAGGCAACATGTCTAATGGCAAGGGAAGATCCCATACACCGCGATCTTGCGAATCGTTACGATCAACACGAATCACCAACTGGCGTTCAGGGTGATCGACCTTTATGAGTTCACCTTGGATATAGTGCGCAGAACCTTCCGGAGGAAACTGGCCACTAACGAGCTTAAACCAAGGTAATTTCTTATTCGTACCGTCATCGGTTCTATATTGGGGTTCTGCTCCAGCAGCAATCATCAATGAACTGTCCACAACAAAAGAAATTGTGACTGCCAGCAACAATGAAAATAATTTCTGCATGGTCTAAGCCACCACTTCCGAAAGAACGCCTGTGCTATCCTGGAACTTTTCTGTTTTCACACCACATCGCTGCAAGATGGTCAGCAACAAATTGCTTAATCGTGCTTTGTCATCCACCGGACGACCGCAAATCTTGTAATGCTCATTAGCTTCTGCAACATTATATTTACCAATCTTCGGCAGATTGAAATCGATGTGCTTACCATGCTTAACACCGAGTTTTTTCCCACCCGCATACAGAATAGGCAGGTTTGCATTTCCGTGGCTATGGCCATAAGACATCCCACTACCCCAAAGCACCTGGGTCGTATCCAACAAGTTTCCATCTTCTGCCTGATGCGCTTTTAATTGGTCAAGAAAATAACTTAACTGTTCGACATGGAATGTATCGGTTTGAGTCAGTCGGCGAAGCTGCTCCGGATCACCATTATGGTGCGAAAGTCCAGTCGTAGAACAGACGGTGATATTCCCGAACTTGATCCTGATTCATCTGGCGAAGGAACCGCCCAGAGATGGAATTGTCGAGCTTGGGTCGCGGCACATCGAGCCAGGTTTCCGCTTTTTTGGTCCGCAGTTCCACTTGGCGCACTGCAGTCAGATATTCATCCAGCTTGTTACGATCTTCCGCACCAAGATTACTGTTGACGCCTTGGGCATCACTTAGCACTGCATCGAGAATACTTCCACGCTGATTCAAGCGACGGCGAACCGCGTTCTTGCCGCCAGCTTGCTCACCAAATAAACGCTCGAAGATCGTTTTAACATTGCGTTCAGATGGAATTTGAATTCCATCGCGGGACCATGCCAACGAAAATCCGTCAATGGCCAATTCGAGGGATGGAAAGCGGGTGGATTCGCCTTGAACCTCTGCAATCAATTGGTCTGCGGAAACGGTATTTCGAAACGCCCCACCATTGCTTGGAACGTTTGCGCCAGTCAGCCAAACCTGATCGCAATTATGGGCCTTGCCGATGACCAGCGGATGGTGCAGCCCACTGATGGGAGTAACTTCGTTGCGGTGGCGCTCCAAAGATTTTAATGGCGTGGTGAGTTCATAATCAGCCCCAGCCTTTTCAATCTGCCAAGTGAGGGTATTGACACCATTGGGAATATAGAGAAAGACACTACGTTTCGGCGGAGTCGATCTGGGAATGTCCGAGGCACCATGACTAGGCAAACGCATGCAGTCAAGCATAGGCAATGCGATGCTGGCACCTATCCCACGCAGGAGATGACGGCGACTAAGGAGCCATTTGTTGGTTAGAATATTCATGTCATTTCCTATTGGTTAACGTTGCTGAAATAGATCAGATAGTACAAACGCCTCAAGAATATCTGCGACACAGTAATCCTTTTCACGACTTTTACGCGCGATTTCTTTTAATTTGTCTCGGTCATCAAAGGTAATCGTCCTGCGCAAACCATAGACCGCCAACTTTTCAATAAAGGTGTTATTAAACGCATCAAGGTCTGCCATCAAAAGCTGCTTGAACTCCTTCGCATTGGCAAAGGATCGCCCATCAGGCAAGGTGCCTTTTGCATTCACTGGGGGATCATCCCCAGTCCCTTCTACTTTCTCGTGAGTGCGCCATTCGCCAATGGCATTATAATTATCAAAGGCCATACCCAGCGGATCAATATTCCTATGGCATGAAGCACATCTGGGATCATGAATGTGAGCAGCAAGTTTCATACGAATTGTTGCTTTCGGAGCAGTTAACGGGTTCGGCTGAATGGGGTCGACATTTGCTGGAGGAGGCGGAGGAGACTTGCCAAAAATCGATTCCGATAGCCAAACACCACGATGCACAGGGCGATGGCGGGTGCCATCCGAGGTTAGCGAAAGAACCGAAGCTTGAGTGAGTAATCCACCACGCTGATGTTCGGGTTTAAGCGATACTCGTTGAAAATCATCATTAGAGACAGGAGGGAGACCATAAAACTCCGCTAAGCGAGGATTCACCATGGTCCAGTCCGAGTCAATAAATTCACGAAGAGTTAATCGCTGCTTCAACACTTGACTAAAAAATGCAAGTGGTTCTTCGATGATACTTTTTTCAAGATGACGGTCGTAATTGGGATAGATTTTTTTATCGGGTGCAAACATCCCGACTTTGCGCAATCGCAACCACTGTGTTGGGAACGATTTTGTAAACCGTTGCGATCTGGGATCGGCCAACAATCGTGCCAGTTGGCGCTGCAATTCATCCTTTTTGTGCAGTCGGCCTTCTTCTGCTGCTTTCAACAATTCATCGTCTGGCATGGTGCTCCACACGAGATAGGACAATCGCGATGCAAGTTCCCAGTCGTTCAAGGTGTGTCGTTCCGAGCTCTGATCGCCTTCAGCCATAAAGAGAAAGCTCTTGGAGCAGAGGATCGCAGTCATAGCTGATTTTATCGCATCCACAAATTTCGCACCTGCAGCAATTTCTGTTTCGACGATTTTCATATAGGTTTGTAATTCTCCCTCTTTCAGTGGCCGTCGAAACGCACGTTTTGCCATGGACTCTAGACCGGCACGAACCTGATCCATGTTCCCCGGAGTCTTGGCCATATATTCATTACGACGGCGTTGCTCTTCCTCTGTCACAATGGGCCCCCGCATGGAAATCGAATCGAGGATGAGAATAGGAACCCGTGGAAGGCCCTGTTGATCAACGATTTTCATCTGCCAGGGTGCGAGTGGATCTGCAGTAGTGATAAATGGAATCCGGCTATCAGAGTTGTTTCGTGGATGGCGTGGCCCCGCAGCGATGTTGATCACATGAATTTCGGGGGGACGCACCAGATGGGTTCGAAAGGTTACCGTGATCGGCTTATCTTCAGGAGCGATGATATCTCGCTCAAACAGCACCCGGTCGAGCTTGTGCTCGTAAACCTGCATACGAGGTGGTCTTTGATCTTCTGGTTTTAACCCGCAGACTGTGTAGCTGATCTCATAAATTCCTGCTCCGGGGAATGCTCGATCAGGCGACCCGCGGAAAGGGCTCGATGCACGAAAGAGTTCCCCAGCAGTGGTGAGTGGATAACGCACCTTATCGAGAAGGCCGGCTTTTTCCAAACGATCGTAGTGAGGTTGCTGCGGTCGCAAGGTGGCGGCACGAGTGCTCAAATCGCGATATTCAACTTTCTTATCTGGGTAGGCCTCAGCAAGGATGACTTCCGCCGCAGTCATGTATTTTTCAATGTGGGTTGGTGAAAGCGTAAGAACCGAGCCCAACCGCTCAAAGCCATTCCACTCGGGGTCTTCGAGTAAACCGCCAGGATCAGCAGCATCATACTCAACGCCAATCAAATCTCGCACTGAATTGACATACTCCTCACGAGTCAGCCGGTGATACGAAACACGAACCCGACGTGCCATGCGAGTCGCTTCACCCTCTTTAATACGTGCCGAAAGCCACTGTATAACCTTTGCGCTTTCATCAGCCGTTGGGCGCGTTTTCACCTCTTTGGGGGGCATCTGGCCCGAACTGATACGCTCAATAATTTCGGCCCAATGCGGTGTGTCCTTAAGGCCGACTTCTGGAGATAATTTGTCGATCCTAAAATCCGCTTCTTGCTTGTCTGCACCATGACAACGGATGCAATGCATTTTAAAATAGGGCTGTAGATCCTTCTCAAAGGAGGATTGGGCGGAAGCGATCCCCGATACTACAAGTAAACAACCAAGTATAAAAATGGGAAAGCGATTAATCATGTTGGTAGCTACATAAAACCTAAAAGAGAAATAAGCAAACTGAATATCGTATCCCAAAACAAATTGAATCCATTACAGGGATGATCCAAGGGATAATTATATCTAACCTTTAGAAAACCACAATTTCAAATTGGATAACTCTTTTTAGGATTGCCGTCACCAGCAAATTAATAATGGCATTTGGATGTAACAGGGGCAACCTTAGGTAGTGCTTAAAACCTGCAGGAAATGAACTATTCTGGATTAATAATCATTGCTATCGATAATTTCGCCATCCTTCCGATTGGCAAGTTTGCGCAATGCATCGTTGGAAATAGTTGTACGCAGAGAGCGAACACTGCCATCGCAAAGAGAAAATTGACAAATGCCCGGGTGTGCGCTTCCAAAAATACCAGAGGTTTGGTCAGTTGGGAACTTGGCTAAAACCGAAGTCCCAGTTCCTGGAGCAGTTGCAGATCCTGCCATTCGCCTGGCACCTGTTTTATCACCGTTATAAATCGAATTATCATAGCCGGTAAGCCCAAACTGATTGGGTGGCACATGCTTTTCACCCACTAAAAGAGTGCTGGAAAGGCCATCAGATACATCGTTTATTTTCAAGTAACGGGTACCCGTATTGGTTTCCCAATCAACATCGACAATACCAATACCATTAGAAGGGGTTTTAGTTGGCTGACTGGGGCTTGGTGACCACCAATAATCCCCCGCACCCGAGGGATCACCGGAATTAATAGCATAATCACCCAAGGCACCAGGAATATGGGCAGAACCATAAGTGCCTGTTGAGTCAGGGATATCTCCCGAAATGCTGAGTCCGGAGGTGGAAGGTGATCGTCTGCCGGGACAGATATAAGCTTTGACGGTGGTTTCACGGGCAACTTTATTTTGAACTTGGTAATAAGCCTTGGAAAAATCCCAAAGCTTATAAGTAGCATCACCCTCCATAAATGGAAGAATGAAGACGGCCCAAGTAGCCTTCGGATCTGTTCTACCAGCGGCAAAACAACTATAAGTGGCATGGTAATTATGAAAGGCCAGCCCTATTTGCTTAAGGTTATTTGCACAACTCATCCTTGCAGCGGCTTCACGAACTTTTTGTACCGCTGGAAGCAATAACCCTATAAGAATTGCAATTATTGCTATTACCACAAGTAATTCAATCAAGGTAAAAGCATCTTTAGTTCTTCGACAAGACATATTGTGCCCCTTAAATTGAACACATTGAATTTTAGCTTTATGCACATTAATAATGTGCTCATTTTAAAATCAACCTTGAATCAACCACCCAGCTAAAAAGGTTCCCTCTTTAACATTAAACAAGAAGCCTGAGGATGTTTTTCCTTCAGGCTTTCGTTAACCAATTTTAATAAAAACATATTACACCTTGATGATATCTTTCACAGTCATGCCGCTAGGAATCATAGGTAGAACATGTTCCTGATGGGGAGTCATAACATCAAGGACAAAAGGCCCTTTGGATTCGATCATTTCAATTAGGGCCCCATCAAGATCTTTTGGATCGGTAATGCGTCTGGTGCCTACGCGGAAACCGCGCGCAATAGTTACAAAATCAGGGTAGGGGGGTTGATCAAACCCAGCACCCAAATAGGTATGGCCACGATTGCTTTCGAAGAAGCGGTCTTCCCATTGAACTACCATGCCTAGATGCTGATTATTGAGTAGCAAAACTTTAACAGGAAGTTTTTCGGTAAAGCAAGTAGCCAATTCCTGAACATTCATAAGGAAGCTACCATCGCCATCGATATCAATGACGGTTTTAAGGGGGTTGGCAGCCTGTACACCCATCGCAGATGGCAAACCATAACCCATGGAACCAAGGCCTCCACTGGTAACCCAAGTACGAGGAGAATTGAACTTGAAGAACTGGGCAGCAAACATCTGATGCTGGCCCACACCCGTGGTAATGATCGTATCATCAAGCATATTGCGTTCTTTAAGCAGTTCCCACAAACGCTTGATAACAAACTGGGGAATGATTGCATCTTCACGAGGTTCGCAGCGAAGTGGTTCGGTTGCGCGCCAGTGTTCTACCTGCTTGATCCATTCCTGATGCCCAGCAGTAAGCGAGGGAGAACCCTTGGGGCGAGCATCGATCATGCGAACAAGATCTTGCAAGGCCAAGCAGATATCGCCATGAATTGGCAAATCTGCCTTCTTGATTTTATTTAGTTCAGAGGGATCAATGTCCACATGAACAATTTTGCCATGCTTTGCAAATTCACTAACTTTGCCGGTAACACGGTCATCAAAGCGAACCCCAAAGGCAAGAAGAAGATCGGCTTCGTTAATGGCATAATTGCTATAAACGGTGCCATGCATGCCAAGCATGTCAAGGCTAAGGAAGTGTTCAGCGGGGAAACCACCTAGACCAAGGAGAGTCATGGCGACAGGAACGCCAGTTTTTTCAGCAAAGGCCTTAAGATGTTGTGAGGCGTTGCTACTGATAATACCACCGCCTGCGTAGATGATGGGTTTTTTGCTGGCACGAAGCATCTCAAGAAGTTTTTCGAGTTCTTCACGAGTGGCTCTACGATCGGGGGCATAACCCGCCAAGTTCATGGGGGGATCGTAATCTGCGACAATTTTGCGCATTTGAACATCTTTGGGCACATCAACAATAATCGGGCCGGGCCTGCCTGAAGTTGCAATGTAAAAAGCTTCTTTCATAACCCGGGTGATATCTTCGGTGCGCAAGATCAAATAGTGGTGCTTGGTAACAGCCCTGCAAACTTCAACGATGGGGGTTTCTTGGAAGGCATCGGTGCCAATAACTGGAGTGCTAACCTGTCCGGTAATGCACATGATGGGGCAGGAATCCATTTTGGCATCAGCAAGGGAGGTGACAAAATTAGTTGCACCTGGTCCGCTGGTGGACATACAAACGCCAACTTTGCCGGTGGTTCGGGCATACCCTTCAGCAGCAAACGCCCCACCTTGTTCATGCCTAGGAAGAATGGTACGAAGTTTATCGGAGACCCGGGTGAGAGCTTGATGTAACGGCATGCTAGCACCGCCTGGGTAGGCGAATATAACATCTACGCCATGATTGATTAAACACTGAACAAGGATTTCAGCGCCGGATTGAAGATGGCCTTTATGCTCACTCATATCAAAATCCCTCCTGAAGGGGGTAATAAAACCTTAGGTCATTTAACTATAGCGATTTTCAAGCGTTATAAAAGGGGAAGTGAGAGTGTTCCCCGAATAATAATGTTCCCACTAGTAGTATATTCGGACTAGCATCAATTTTGCCAGAAAACAGGCTTAATTATAATTATAAAAGCAACAAATCAAACAAATTCGACTAAAACAGGATGCGGAATAACCCCTGCCTTATGGCCCTCAGTTAAGAGCAGCTGAACAGCTTTACGCCCTTTTTCACCATAATCTACTGTCCAATCGTTCACATACATGCCCACAAACTTGTCTGCCAACCCGGTATCAAGATCTCTACCGTACTGCAACGCATACGTAAGAGCTTCTTTGCGATGATTAAGCCCATAGTGAATACTTTCACGAACAAGCCTGCTGGCTTCGGAAATAATGGAATCACCCAGATCCTTACGGACGACATTTCCGCCCAAAGGAAGAGGGAGGCCTGTTTTTTCGTACCACCAGACCCCCATATCAACAACCAACTTAAGCCCTTGGTTCTGGAATGTCAGCTGGCCTTCATGAATAATAAGCCCAGCATCTACCTTCCCTTGCTCTACCGCATTTAGAATTTCATCAAACGGAACAACTTCTGAATTAAAGTTGAGCGATAGAACCTTAAGGACGTTCCCTCCGGCTGCGTGAGCCAAGAGCTCCTGCCCCCCCCCGAGAGCACCGAACCCCAGAATCAGTGAAACCAAACACCGCAAAGGCATACAACAGGTACTGTTGCATAAGGGTGAGCTTGCGTGAAAAAAACAGCCAAACGGCCAGCGGCAGCGCAAGGCAGGTAAGCAGCACGTGCAACAGGGGCTGACTGATTACTATCCACACGGGCAGGTAGTGCCAGGGCAAATCGGGCGCAGGAATTTTTTTTCCGAGATACAGCACTTCGCCAATGAAATTAA
>RFZJ01000079.1 GCA_009920765.1 Planctomycetota bacterium
TGGCGACTAAACACCCACCTTTTCATCCCTTTAGGATTTTCCTTCGGTGAGCAACTGCTTTTTTTGTCAAAAACTCAATTCCCTTTCTTCTCTTACCAAAGAAGAACTGGTTTGGAACTTCCCCAATAGCTTCGTGCTTCTGGGGAAGTGGCAATTTTATCAGGGCTATTGTATCGTTGTTGCAAAGCAACATGAACGAGAACTCAACGCACTCTCTTCTGATATTAGGCATGCCTATTTTGATGAAATGTGCCTTGTTGCCAAAGCCATTGAACAAGTTTTCCAACCACTAAAACTCAATTACGAACTTTTAGGCAACCAAGTGCCCCATCTACATTGGCATTTATTTCCCCGTTACCAGCTTGACCCTGAAACTTTAATGCCTGTATGGCTTAGGCTTGATCGTGCAGACAAAAACCCTGAAGAACATCTGCATTGCACAACTTCAACCCTTACGCCATTACAGACATCAGACCTTTTACGCAACTGTCTTGAAAAGCTAGGGGCAAAAAAAGATGCATAAAGTTCGAATTGGAACCAGAGGCAGCCCTCTTGCCCTTTGGCAGGCGCATTTTGTCCGTGACAGCCTTGCAGGCCATTTTCCTGAACATGAAATCGAATTGGTTATCCTCGACACCAAGGGCGACCAGATTCGCGATCGTGCTCTAAGCCAGATTGGTTCCGATGGATTATTCACCAAGGAAATCCAACTCGCACTCCTGGACAACAGTGTTGATATCGCAGTGCACAGTTTAAAGGATCTACCCACAGCAAAAGTCGCTGGCCTAAAACTTGCTGCAATTCCAAAGAGGGGCTCTACAGGCGATGCCTTCGTATCCAACACCATTAATTCCTTTGATGAATTACCACAGAATGCAACTATTGGAACAACCAGCTTAAGGCGCAGGTCGCAAGCCATTTATCGAAGGCCTGATTTGAATTTAGTCCATCTTCGTGGCAATGTTGAAACCAGGCTTAACAAGATTGAATCCGAGAAACTCGATGGTATCATTCTGGCAGAAGCTGGCTTGATCAGACTTGGGTTTCAAAGCCGAATCAAAGAAATTCTTGACCCCGAATGGATGCTTCCGGCAGTTGGACAAGGAGCCCTTGGCCTTGAATGCAGGGCTGATGATGCAAACACTTTGCAAATACTAGGCAAACTTGATGACCCCATAACCCATGCTGAAACAATTGCAGAGCGATCGCTGCTCAGAAATCTCGGCGGTGGCTGTTTAGTTCCGGTTGGGATTCGCACGAAGATAACAGGCGATCTCGTTTCTCTAACAGCAGTGGTTTTATCGGAGGATGGTAAACAGCGAATAATTGCTGATGAAACCGGATCAATCAAGGAAGTCGAAATGATTGGTTTAAGGCTGGCGGAGAAAATGAAAAAAGGTGGAGCGGAGAAAATACTTTCAACCATCCGCCCCGCCCTACCCTCTTAATCTTTATTTACCCTTGGCCTTCACACCAAAGATTTTTACATCGGCCCAATCGCCTGTATCATCAAAAGTACCAACACCAACCTGGCCCCATAGAAATTTTTTATTGGTTGCGGTCATCACGGGTTCGTTCATATCATCAAAGAAAACTTCGATGGATCCAGTGGTTACATCGCGTTTAATGCGGGCCTTATGCCAAGCATCAGTCCAATTGGTGCCTGGTGTTGTCTTTGTGGATATTTTCTTCCGATCACTGCCATCGACAATGAATATTTGATTGGCATGATCATCGGTCTTCTTGCCTAGGTGCACATAGTAAAAATGCGCAGGATCTTGATAACCAAAGAAAAGGCAAAGATCGCGGTGGTTATAATCCTTGATAGTACTGAGCATTTTGGTTTCTAAAACAAAATCCCCAACGCTTAAATCTTTCACCAGTGCGAAGTGATAGGGGCTTCTGTGAGGGGGCTTAAAGGCGCTGTTTTTTTTGAACTGGCTCAAAGCTTTAAAACCATCCTTGGTATCTACTATTTTCCAGCATGAACTATCGCTGAATGTCCAATGATCCGAGCCCTTCGTGAAGTTATCTTCAAAAAGTAGCGGTAAATTATCTGCACCAAACGAATAACCGAACATCGAAAGGGCCAAAACACCAAGAAAAAGCACTCGAAACATGGCAAACCTCATGTAATTTCCGGTAAGATGATATTTAGAATATAACCCGTAATTTTCCTTATTCCAAGAAAGTTTCCATGCAGGTAGCTAAAGCACCAAGAAAACCCGAACTCCTGGCTCCCGCTGGGGACTGGGATTGCCTTAGGGCGGCAGCAGCCAATGGTGCAGATGCAGTCTATTTTGGGCTTGATCAATTTAATGCCAGACACCGGGCAACCAACTTTACACTTGCTGAACTTCCCAAAGTCGTGGCTTTTCTTCACAGCCACAACATTCGAGCATTCGTTGCGTTCAACATTCTGATTTTTTCAGAAGAATTAAAGGAAGCGGAAAGATATCTTCAAGAAATCGCCCGGGCGGGCGTGGACGCAGTCATTGTTCAAGATCTTGGTCTGGCAAAACTTGCAAGGCTGGCTGTACCTGAATTAGAAATTCATGCAAGCACCCAAATGACAATAGCAGATTCCCGAGGTGCCACCTTTGCTGAAGAACTAGGGGCAACCCAAGTTGTGCTTGCACGCGAGATGTCCATCGAGCAAATTGCAAAAACTTCTGAAGAAAGCGCCATCCCCTTGGAAGTTTTTGTTCACGGAGCATTATGCGTTGCTTACAGCGGTCAATGCCTAACCAGCGAAGCGTTGGGCGGGCGCAGTGCCAATCGAGGCCAATGCGCACAAGCTTGCAGAATGCCCTACGAGTTGATCGTGGATGGGAAACAAGCCAATCTAGGGGACAGGGCTTATCTATTAAGCCCTCAGGATCTTGCAGGCCATGATCAAATTGCTGAACTCATCAAGGCAGGCGTCACCTGTTTTAAAATTGAAGGGCGATTAAAAGGCGCCTCCTATGTCGCTGCTACAACAAGGCTTTATCGTGAAGCAATCGATTGTGCCATGGAAGGTAGGCCATTCGAACCTGATAAAATCCAGCTAAACGACCTTACGATGGCTTTTTCGCGAGGCTTTACCCCGGGATTCCTTCATGGGAACAACCATCAAAAACTGGTTCGCGGGCGATTCCCCAAAAGTCGCGGCTTATTACTCGGGCGCATTTTCGACATCAAAGCTGGTACCCTCTTTTTGAAAATTGACAAAGAACACCTCGGTCATTCATTCCCTCTGCAAATTGGTGATGGGATTGTAATCGACTTGGCCAAGCCTGAAGAAAAAGAGCCGGGCGGCAGAGTTGTTGAAATTCAAAAAACCAGAATCAGCGATTTGGTTGAAATACGCTTGCATGGCGGCATCGAAGTAAATAAGCAAGATATCCTGGATGCCCCCGTTTGGAAAACAGATGATCCGGATTTCCGCAAGCGGATGGAATCAAGCTTCGCTCGTGATCTAGTGGTTCATCGCACGCCTTTGAATTTTAAACTCGATTGCAAAATCAACGAATCTTTAAAGATTGAAGCCATTTGTAAAAATGGCACTGCTGCAAAAGCAATTTGGGAAGGGCCTGTTCTGCAGGCAAATCAGCGCCCATTCGAATTGAGTGATGCCAAAGAATATCTAGGCAGACTAGGTAACACACCATTTTCTCTGGGTACTATCGAATTGAATATCCAGGGAAATGCCATGATTCCCCCCGCAGTCTTAAACAAGCTTCGACGCGAGTTGGTGGATCAATTGATTGAAACCAGAAAAATCAAACAGATCAGGCCAATTGCCAGCACTAATGCACTGGAACAATTACGCGAAAAATGTAAATCTTCTTATCCTTTGCAATCCAAATCTCCCTCGTTAGTACCTTTAGTGCGAAATCACGGGCAGCTCGATGCTGTGCTCGCCTGGGCAAAAAACTCTCAAGCCACCAAGCTATCGATGATTCATTGCGATTTTGAAGACACGAAGCTTTATAAAGAGGCTGTTCATAAAGCCAATATGGCTGGGATTCCTGTTTCTTTGGCAACCATGCGTATCATCAAACCAGGCGAAGATGGCTTTCTTGCCCAGGTCATCAAATATAAACCCGATGCCTTGCTAATTCGAAGTATAAGTGCGCTTCGATTTGCAAAGCAGAACGATTCTTCTCTTAAACTTATTGGCGACTGGTCACTGAATTGCGTCAATGAAATCAGCACACGAATGATGCTTGATGAAGGCTTGGAGCGCATAGCCCCTGGGAATGACCTTAATTGGGAACAACTCAAGCAACTGGTGATAAGATCGGAACCAGGTGCACTGGAAATCGGTGCACATCTTCATATGCCCATGTTTCACATGGAGCATTGTGTATTTGCGGCTTTTCTTTCTGAGGGAAAAGATCACCGCGATTGTGGCAGGCCCTGCGAAACCCATAAAGTTTCTTTGCGCGATCGCACCACAGGCTCGGAATTCCCTGTTGGGGTTGATTCGGGTTGTAGAAACACGGTTTACAATTCAGTCCCCCAATCTGCAGCAGAGTATTTGAAGCGGCTTATTGAGATGAATGTGGCTTACTTCAGGATTGAATTCCTCAGGGAATCCAATCTGGAAGTGCAGAAGATTCTTGATGGCTATAGTTCGGTGCTTTCGGGCCAAAATGATGGCAGAAATCTTTGGCAAAACTTGAAGGCAAACAATCAGGTCGGTTTGACCAGGGGGACTTTTAACCTGCTTTAAGCTTGATCTTTAACAACGGTATTTGCAATTTCTTGATTCCCGGGTTGCTTTAACACGTTGATCAAGGATAATCATTGCAGGAATTCATTACTGCCCTTTAAAGTTTATTGCTGGCATTGGAATGGAACCATTCGATGAATAATGAATCTTCGAATCCAGAATTACCAAAGGAAGTGTTGCTAGGAACGCCCGGCCCACTACCCAAAATCCACATTGATTTGGATCCTTCCGACCCCGCTGCATTATTATTCGCAAATGGCATCGAACCCAGCGACGAAGTCCCCACCATTGTTTCACGAACCATACCCCAGTTGGTAAAGCCTGCAGAATCCGAACCTTCTCCAGATATATTCAAAGGCAAAAAACTAGGTCATTATGAGTTAATCGGGGCCATAGGAAAAGGCGGTATGGCTACCGTCTTAAAAGCCAGGGATACCTTGTTGGATAGAACCGTAGCGGTCAAAGTATTGCCCCCCGATATGGCAAAAGAAAATGAGAATGTCTTACGTTTTCATCAAGAGGCAAGAAGTGCTGCAAGGCTTGATCATGAAAACATCGCCAGGGTATTTTATTGTGGAGAAGACCAGAATCTGAATTTCATTGCATTTGAATTCATCGAGGGGAAAAACCTGCGGGAAATATTGACTGCGCGAAACTCCATCCCATTTCAAGAAGCATTGCTTTACATGATTCAAGTTGCCCGAGGGCTGAACCATGCTGCCAGCCGTAATGTCGTGCACCGCGATATCAAGCCTTCCAATATTATCATAACCCCAGCAGGGTTGGTGAAACTGGTTGACATGGGTCTTGCCCGATCGCTTGGGCCTAACGAGGGCGGTTTGACACAATCCGGTATGACATTAGGTACTTTTGATTATATCTCGCCCGAGCAGGCGCTAGAACCCCGGGATGCAGATCATCGTAGCGACATTTATTCGCTCGGGTGTACTTTTTATCATTTGATCACAGGCCATGCTGTGGTTCCTGAAGGCACTGCAGCCAGAAAGCTTTACCATCACCAGCATGTTAAACCCACGGATCCACGAGTATTGATTCCAGATTTACCCGATGGAATCGCAGTGCTTCTAGACAAGATGATGGCAAAACTACCCATCGACAGGTACCAGACCACCCAGGAAATGCTGCATGAAATGGAAAATGTTGCAATAAGTCTAGGGATTGCCCCCCAAGATTTGCAGAATAGACCTTCGGAAAGCAACATTATCAACCCAAATGCCCGGCAACAAAGCATGAATTATACCTTGGGTGTAGCAGGGATAATTATAATACTTGCGCTTATATTGATGGATTCGCTGGAAAGTAAACCAGTAAGCACCGAGGGAAGTTGGCCCTTCAAAAACCAGCGTTCTTCCACCAACGACACCCCATTGTTATCAGAAACTGGAATCAACAAAACCAAGGAAAATACCCCAAACAACAACCCTTCAACAGAATCAAAAGCAGGGTTGACACCAAAGTATGAATCAGAGGAACCAACTTTAAAAGACCTCAGGGAATGGCTCCAAAAAAACAAGGACGCCAGACAAATTGAGATCATCCTTTCCAAAGATATTGACCTGACGCCTGAAAACGACAAACAAGAACCAGGGTTGGTAATCAACAATGCCCAAGTAAAAATCCGCGGGAAAGACTCTGTTAAAAGACCTACCATAAAATTAGGCTACGATGCCCGATCCGTTTCCAATCCCGTTGCGTGGTCGGCCTTCACCATCGATTCAGATGATGCGATCATACAGGATGTAAACATCACGATCGATGCAAGATCAACGGATACCGAAATGCACGGGATAACCTACAGGGGGAAAAAAGCGCTGGTTTTAAGGCGCTGCGAATTTATCCAGGCGCAGGCAGTTCAAAGCGAGAATAGACAACTGGCCTCCGTACTGATTGATTCTCCCGAAAACACCAAGCCTCTGATTAATATCGAGGACAGTTGTTTTCTTGGTTTCGAACAGATTGTCTCGCCTCTTAATGATACCGGGAAATCCGAACCTGTTTCTTACAGGCAACCAGATGGCGGCGGCGGTGATGCAATAATTAAAAAGGGAAATTCCCGCATCCGGATAACCGATTGTGTCTTTGGCCCACATTACTCCATTATTCATTTTTCAGGCAAAACTGACACCGACAATACCGTGTTGATCCAACATTGCTCAATTATGCAAGGCACAAAATCAAGTTTGATTTATGCTGGCCCACAGTCCAATCCGCAGGTTGAAATGGTACACTCATTGGTGGCAAAGTCTCCGGACCTCGCATTTCAAACGGATACCGATAATGCTGTTCTCATCCGGAACACGATGGGCCCCAACCAGACAAAGTACAAAGGCGAAGAGAATCGTTACTACAAGATCGACAGCTTTTTAATCCAGAACTCTGCCCAAATTTCCCTCCATGAATTCCTCTCTTTTCAAAATCAATTGCGCGACAACAAACTAGGCACCGATGAAACCTCAAAACTGCTGGAAATAAACCCTTGGAAAAACGACCAGCCCCTCAAGCTGCTAGAGGAATTTCATTTGGGGCAGGCTTTCATGGTAAAAGATACCGTAATGGAACTTCGCAGCCCGGACAACATTTCTGACAGGCTAATCGGTGCTGAAAAATTCCTCGATTTCTCTTATATCTCCAAGCCCCTCCCCCCCATTTCAAACATCAAGCAAGAAGCCTCCAGCAAACCTAGGATTGTTGATTCTACCGAGTCTGATGACCCTTCAAAATTTGTTTTCAAAACTCTTGAAACTGCAATCGCTTCCTGCAAGGGCGGTGAAACAATCCTCATAAAACATGATGGCGACCTTATTTTAAAGCCTCTGCGGCTCGACAAAATCGCAGCCGAAATCACCATCAAGCCTTTTTCTGGAAGCAAGCCCATCCTAATTTCTGGAGATACACGCGAGGGAATAACAGTCGCAATGTTTCTCATCAATGAAAGTTCCCTAAAGCTCGAAGATTTGGAAATTGTATCTAGGCCTTTTCTTGCTGGGGCACGCACCCCATCCCTCGCAACTTTGGGAAAAGCCGGGGCCATCAGCCTAAAAAATTGCACCATCACTTTGGAAAAAAGCGAGGCACTGCAACTACCCACCATTATCGGGCTGGGGCTGGATACCAACCTGATGATGGATTCCATGCCGGGAACCCCCCCCGCCCCCTCAAATTCCGTTTTGATCGATCAATGTAGGTTGCGTGGTGAATGCAACCTATTTAGAAATCGAACCACAAGGAATTGCGAATTGCAGGTCTCCCAAAGTTTCATTGCTATCGCAGGGGCAATCATCAAAGTGGAAGCATCCAGCACAGGCAACGCAGGAATCGCTGGATTACAAGCACGAATAAACAAAGTCTCGGCTTTTTGCGAGGGGATACCCTTCCAAATTACGCAGGGAAAACCCTCAGCAATGCCAATTGTTTTAAAACTCAGTGAAACCCTGCTGGTGCAAAATGGAATGAAGGAATTTATTCAGATTGAAGACCCTGAAACTTCACTGGAACGGCTTAAAGAATCGATTCAGATTGAAGGAAGCAGAAATATTTATGGGAGTGGAGACAAGCTGCTTTCAGCTAAATCTCCCCTGGATGCTAACAAGGATTTTTCGTTGACCCTTGAAGGTTGGAAAACTCATTTTCCGGATTTACAAGGAACAAGGTTAACAACACCAATTCCAGCACTCACATCAAAAGCAGGAGCATTTTGGAAAACTTCTTTGAACCAATTCAGAACCGAAGAAACAACAGGTGTTGGATATAACGCCCCATAAATGAAAAAGGCTTGCTGGCAGCACCAGGCAAGCCTTGATTCACATTACGATTTAAGCAAAGATCGATTTACTTTTTTCCGCCTTTTTTCTTTGGTGCTGCCTTGGCTTTTGCCTTGGGTGCAGGCGTCTTGGCCTTGGCTGCAGGAGCAGCTTTCTTCTTTCCAAAAATTGCATCATAACCTTGTGAAAAATTCTTCGTCTCTGCAAGTCCGATCCTAATAATACTCACTTCTTATTTCTCCTTTTTAAAAGTGAACTAACTGAATTTATTTATAACACAAATCTTTGCCTTTGGCATCCTCATTATAATCTAGGATAAAATTCAAATGGACTGGGAAACCACAAAATCATAAAGAATTTCTTCTGCGATCTTTAGTTGTTCGATTTCAATCCATTCGTCTTTAGTATGAGCTTGGGCAATGCTTCCGGGACCAAAAACAACTGCTGGAATAAAGGCCTCGCATAAACTGGCTGCATCGGTGCCATAGGGCTCCGCATCGATTTCCAGCGTCCCAATTCTTGATTTAATACTTTTCCCCAATGCTTCCACCAATTTGGGGGAATATTCATCGCCTAAAGCAGGTGCGGCAAGCCATGGATCCGTTACTTCAAATGGGATGTCATTACATTTTTGCCCAAGCCATTCCCTAAATTGCTTAACCGCACCATCGGGGGTTTCTCCTGGGAGCAGCCTTCGATCAACCTGCACGGCACAAAAATCTGGTACTGTATTCACACTGGCGCCCCCGCGAATTGTACCGCAACTCAGGGTTGCCTTTCCAAGCCTTGGATGCCCAGGCATACTTGCAAGATGCTTGGCGTATTGTTCTACGTGGGGCAGGAGTTTAGCCATGTAATAAATGGCGTTTTTCCCTTTTTCAGGAGTGGAACTATGGCAGGAAACCCCTTTGCATTGCAAATCCCATCGAACAGCCCCTTTGTGGGCATTTACAATATGAAGGCGTGTGGGTTCTGCAACAACGGCCCAAATTGATTTAGGATCTTTTGCTTTTAACCAAGGTTGATTGACGATACTTTGAATTCCCTGAAAGCCATGCTCTTCATCAATCGTACAAGCCATGATCAATTGGGGCATACCTGCTTTTTTTTGTTTAAAAAGTCGGGCAAAGGCAGTCGCCATTGAAGCCATTCCACCCTTGACATCACATGCCCCCCTGCCAAAAAGCTTGCCTGATTCAATTTTCGCACCAAAGGGGTCGATGGTCATGCCATCAACAGGCACGGTATCTTGATGTGCCTCAAAGAGAATGGTTTTGGAAGGTTCACCCGGGGGATCCAAAAAAGCTACAAGATTTTCTCGACCCGGTTGGATTTGGGTACGCTCGGTTCGGGCGCCCAAATTTTTAAAAAAAGTTTCCATGTATTTGGTAACACGGCTTTCAAAGATCAGATCCTCGGGCAATGCCCTCCCCATGGGATTTATACTTGGTAAACGAACTAATTCAGCTAAAAGGCTGGTCACATCCATTGGCCGAATCCTCAAGAAAAAGGAAATCTCTGGGAATGATCATGGAAAAAGCTGGTATCCCCACATAATCATCCTATAAATACTAAACAGCTTATGCTGTAAAGTTATAAACTTTCTTCATACCTTATTCCTTGAAGAGTAGATGGGTTGGTCCATGAAAATTCACGAATACCAAGCTAAAGATTTACTTGCTGCCGAAGGCGCTAAAATTCCTGCTGGCATTATTGCAAATACCCCAGAGGAAGCTGTGAAAGCTTTTGACCATCTGGGGGGTAATCCCGTTGTTCTTAAAGCCCAAGTTCATGCTGGTGGGCGAGGGAAAGGCCGCTTTAAAGACAGCGGCAAAGATTTCGGCGGGGTTAAATTCATCACCAAGCGCGAAGATATCGCTCCCATTGCTGATGTAATGTTCAAATACCCTTTGGTTACCCTGCAAACTGGGGCAGAGGGACAAAAAGTTTCCAAAATTCTTGTGCAAAGTGCAGCTGATATTTCCCGAGAAATCTATCTTGGCATGGTTTTAGATCGCGCTGAGGGCATGCCCATCATGATGGCCTGTGCTGATGGTGGCGTTGACATCGAGGAAGTTGCACAAAAACATCCCGAAAAACTTCTAAAAATGGCTATTTCTCCTGAAACTGGTTTGCTTGCCTATCAGGCTCGTAAAATGGCGTTTGCACTCGGCTTTACTCCCGAGCAGGTACCACAAGCAGAAGCCATCATGATGGCTTTATCCAAGGTTTTCCTCGCGCAGGATGCCAGCCTTGCTGAAATTAATCCTCTAGTGGTAACCCCCACTGGCGAGGTTTTAGCTTTGGATGCTAAAATCACCTTCGATGACAACGCACTTTTCAGACATCCACAAATTGAACAATTGCGCGATCTTTCCGAAGAAAATCCTTCTGAAGTTCGGGCTGCCAAATCCGGATTAAGTTTTGTCCAAATGAGTGGCAACATCGGCTGCCTGGTTAATGGTGCTGGACTTGCAATGAGCACCATGGACATCATCAAATATCATGGTGGCGAACCAGCAAACTTTCTGGATGTTGGAGGTGGCGCTAATAAAGAGCAGGTAACCGAAGCTTTTCGGATTTTGCTTTCTGACCCCAATGTAAAAGCAGTGCTGGTCAATATTTTTGGTGGCATCATGAAGTGCGACACCATTGCCAACGCCATTCTTGCAGCTTACAAGGAAGTCGGTTTTCATGTCCCGTTAGTGGTAAGGTTGGAAGGTACAAACGTATCTGAAGGCAAGAAAATCCTGCAGGAAAGCGGACTTAAGATCATTGCTGCTGAAGGGTTGACCGATGCTGCAAAAAAAGTTGTTGCAGCAGCCAAATAATCCATAAACCAAGTTCAAGAGAATCTGCGGAGTTGTTTTAATGAGCATTCTTATTGATAAAAACACCAAGGTATTGTGCCAAGGTTTAGGTAAAGCAGGAACATTCCATGCAATTCAATGCAGGGAATATGGAACCCAGGTAGTAGGTGGGGTGGTTCCCGGAAAAGGTGGAACAACCAAAGAAGGTTTTCCTATTTTCAACACGGTTGCGGAAGCCGTTGCAAAAACTGGCGCCAACGCCACCATGATTTTCGTTCCTCCTCCAGGCGCTGCTGATGCCATCATGGAAGCAGCTGATGCAGGCATTAAAGTTATTGTTGCAATTACCGAGGGCATTCCTGTTTTGGATATGTCAAGGGCCAAACGATTTCTTGCAACCAAGCCCAACATTCGGCTTATCGGGCCCAACTGCCCCGGCCTCATCACCCCAGGGCAATGCAAAATTGGTATCATGCCCGGTTATATTCATAAGCCTGGAACCATTGGTGTCATATCCCGCAGTGGAACACTCACCTACGAAGCTGTTTGGCAACTTACCAATTTAGGCCTCGGACAATCAACTTGTGTTGGTATTGGTGGCGACCCGATCATTGGCACCAACCAAATTGATGTACTTAAAATGTTTCAGGATGATGCTGGTACCGAAGCAATTCTTATGATGGGTGAAATTGGTGGCACAGCCGAAGAAGAGGCTGCTGCTTACATCCAAAAGCATGTAACCAAGCCAGTTGCAGCCTTCATTGCTGGACAAACTGCTCCGCCAGGAAAACGAATGGGACATGCAGGCGCAATCATCAGTGGTGGCACGGGTTCTGCACAAGATAAAATGGCAGCCCTACGAAAAGCGGGAATCCTTGTTGCTGAAAGCCCTGCGGATCTTGGCATTACCTTGCAGAAAGCTTTAAAAAACAAGAAATAAAGCTTCGCTTCGTGCTTTTCTGCTACTTCTGTGGTAGGATTATGCCATGAACAAGTTCAATCGTAGAGATTTTCTAACCCACCCAATGGGCCCTTGTGGTTCCCTTGCCTTATCTTGGCTTCTTTCGCAAGAAGGATTTGCAGCTTCTATTGGGGCTGATCAACTCAATCCTCTGGCACCCCGCCTTTCTCATTTTTCTGCAAAAGCTAAATCAGTAATTTTCATGTTCATGGTGGGTGGCCCTAGCCAGATAGATTTATTTGATCCCAAACCAGAATTGAACCGGCTTAATGGCCAACCCCTTCCACCAAGCTTTGGCAAACCCGTTAGTCAGTTCACCAAGGGTGATACCCCCATTCTTGGTTCAACCCGAAAATTTCAAAAGCATGGTAAATCGGGCATAGAGATTTCAGACCTGATGCCTAATCTTGCCCAGTGTGTTGATGACATTTGTTTTTTAAGATCCTGTTGGTGTACCAGCACTGTTCATGCGCCTGCAATGTATGAAATGCATTCAGGCAGAACATTAATGGGCCACCCTAGCTTGGGATCCTGGGTTTCATATGGATTGGGCAGTACAAATGAAAATTTACCTGCCTACTGCGTTCTTTTGCAACCTGAAGGTACCCCCGAAGGTGGAGCCCCCTGCTGGTCCAACGCCTACCTTCCCGCAGTATATCAAGGTACTTTGTTGAGACGTGGTGCCAATCCTCTTTTGCACCTTAAACCCCCTGCTGACATCTCACCCAGTCGACAAAGAGCCACCATTGATTTCATCAAGCAAATGAATGAAAAAGATCTTGACCCTTCTCGTTCTGATCTTGCTGCACGCATTGCTTCCTACGAACTCGCCTTTAGAATGCAAAGCCATGCTCCCGAGGCTGTAGATCTTTCGAAGGAAAGCGAAAAGACCAAGATGAACTATGGTTTGAATGACAAAAAGACATCTGACTTCGGTACCCGGTGCCTTTTGGCAAGAAGATTGGTCGAGCGAGGCGTTCGTTTCGTACAACTTTACTCGGGCGGTGGCCCCCTGGTCACCCAATGGGATGCACATGATGATATCAATTCCAACCATGAAAAGATGTGTGGCCATGTTGACCAACCAATTGCCGCATTACTAAAAGATCTTAAAGCCAGGGGTTTGCTGGAATCAACTCTTGTTGTCTGGGCAAGTGAGTTTGGAAGATTACCAAACACCCAGGGAGGCAGGGGCAGAGATCACAACCCGCATGGTTTTACCATGTGGATTGCTGGAGGCGGTGTTAAAGGTGGGCAAACTATTGGCGCCACAGACGAGTTGGGGCTTAATGCCATCGATACCAGGATATCCGTCAATGATTTTCATGCCACCCTGCTGCATCTTCTTGGCATGGATCACGAAAAACTCATATACCCGCACCTGGGCAAGGATGAGCGCCTTACCGATGTTGCCGGCCGTGTAGTACAATCCGTTTTTGCATAATGATTTTCCAGAGTAAACCCAATGATAATGCCCTTATATGATGACAATTCAAGACGGGTTCGAACCCCATTTATTAATTACATTTTAATTTCAATCAACATTTTTGTTTTTGTGATGTTCCAAAACTTTGGAGAAAATGATCGCTTTACTTACACTTTTTCAACCGTGCCTGCCGAAATTATTTCAGGAAAAGACATTCAATCCAGTCCCAAGGTTTTGGGAAAAACCCCCTCAGGCGAAGAAATCATCCAACCAGGTTTAGAACCTACCCCCATCACGGTTTACATCACGCTAATCACCTCCATGTTCATGCATGGAAGCATAGGCCATATTTTGGGCAACATGCTTTTCTTATGGATTTTTGGTGATAATGTTGAAGATCGACTCGGGCATCTTCAATATCTGATTTTTTACATGATCGCAGGAATACTTGCTTCGCTGGCACATGTTGCAACTTGTTTGCTTATTCATTCCGGCCTCCTGACCCCAAGCTTGGGTGCATCGGGTGCAATATCTGGCGTCATGGGCGCTTACCTTTATTTCTTTCCACGCAACAACGTAACAGTTTTAATAGTTAGGTTTGTGGCCACCGTGCCAGCAATCGTTGCAGTAGGATTATGGTTTGCAATGCAGTTGTTTAGTGGCTTCATGGAATTGGGCGACGGCGGTGGTGGCGTGGCCTATGGAGCACATATAGGCGGATTTATTGCAGGTTTGCTTTTAGCACTCTTTATAGATAAAACCTTTAGTGAAGGCATGCAAAATGCATCCTGGGGACAAAGCTCCTAGTACAGAAGACTAGACAATTTTGACCTATATTGGTTGGCTAGAGGGCTACCAACACCAACAAGATGAAAAATGCTGACCATAGCCTCGCGCACAAGATTTTTAGCTATATTTATATCGTTTTCCCCAGCTTGAATCAAAAGTTTCAGCGCTTCTTCATACTTTCCAGAACCAGCCTTCAGGCACCCAAGGTGATAGTAGGGCATTGCATCTTTAGGCCTCAATTCGATTTGCTTAAGTATATCGTTTTCAGTTGGAAGATTTTTTGTGATTTGATAGATCTTCAGTTCTGCCATGATTTTCTGTACTTCTTTGCCTGTATCGCCTTCTGATCCAACTGGCTCCAAAAGTCCGGGGACTTCAGATTGTTCATCCCCTTTCCCCGCCAAAATTCTTGCAAGTATTAACCTAACCTTATCATGCTTTGGATTTTTCTTGAACAAAGCCCGCACTGCTTCTTCCGCTGCAACAGGATCTGTTTTTATTAATTCAACAACTTCGGTTAATCGCTTATCAACTTCGGTTGGTAAAAGAGTCGCCAAAAATTCCTGAAGTTGCTCCTCGCTTAATAATCCCTGAAATCGATTAACTACAAGACCGTCTTTTAAAGCAAATACCGCGGGTATTCCTTCAACTTTGAACGATGCAGCAAGATTGGGATTTTCATCTGTGTTGATTTCAGCAAGCATTATTTGGCCGTTAAGATTTTGGATGGCACTTTCAAGCATTGGCTTTAGCAATTTGCAAGGCTGGCACCAAGGCGCCCAAAAATCCACCACCACCGGCACAGTCTTCGACATCTCCACTACTTTGGGAGAAAAGTTTTTTTCATCTACTGCGTATATCCATTCAGAATTAATCATTTATTCTTCTAATCATACCAAAGAGGGAATAGGTTCGGAATCAGCTAATGGTACTGACACTCCATTATCAAGGGTTATTTTTTGCGAGGGATCAATTCCCATCGCCTTGTAGACGGTCGCAGCAAACATGGCAGGATTTACAGGCATATCTTGTGGAGCGCCGCCAATTGAATCAGAAGAACCAACAACGGCTCCACCAGGCAAACCAGCTCCCGCAAGCAGCCCACTCCAAACGCCACTATGATGATCTCTGCCCCCTCGCTTGTTAAGGTATGGACTCCTACCAAATTCACCTACTGCAACAAGGAGTGTGGAATCAAGCAGGCCTTTGGCACTAAGATCGTCCAAAAGCGCAGAGTAAGCAGCATCAAACATTGGACATATTTTATTACGGTAATCATTCAAATTACTTGCAAGGGCTCCGCCATCAGCATGACAATCCCAGGTTACTTCGTTAAAAACAGTTTCAAACATATTAACTGTGACAAATTTCACACCTGATTCAACAAGTGATATGGCAGTCTGGCAAGATTGTCCAAATCTGGTATTTCCATACCGGGAATCAAAGCTAAGATTGGCAATCGTTGAACGAATCTTCGCAAGATTCAAGTCACATTTGGTGTGCGTGATTTCACAAATATTCCTTAGGTCGTTGGGGTAGGATTTAATGTTTACAGGCTGAAATTCATCACCTAGAAAACCAGCGCCCTGCCCCTGATACATGTTTACGCCCGTGGATCCGATTTTCGAAGGCAGCACTGCAAATTTTGGGGTCCCGGAAAACGATGAAAAAGAAAGTGCAGAACAAACTGATCCATAATTCGGAAAACAATTCAAATCTGTAGAAATCCTACCAGTCTGCATTAATTGCATTCCTGTTTCATGTATGGGCGCTTCCTCATGAAACAAAGAACGGAGCAAAGTAAACTTATCTGCCCTTGCAGCTAAAAGCGGAAGAGTTTCTGCAAAAAAAGTCCCAGGTACCTTGGAAGACATTGCTTTAAATGGACCTCGGATTTCTGCTGGCGCATCAGGTTTTGGATCAAAAGTATCAATCTGGCTCGGGCCGCCAGTCAAAAAAAGAAAGATACAATTTTTGATACTGGGACTATTCCCGTATTCGATTCCGTTTACCTTTTGTAAAGAGGTGCATGCGCCTGCAGTAGTAAGGGCGGTGTGTTTTAAAAATTGCCTCCTGTCAAAGCCGATTTTGCCCTGCTGCATGATCATTCCCTTCCAAATTTTAATAAGCATAGACTTCTATTTAATATGGTAATTCAATCACCAGCAAACGCAACCAGAAACATTTAGCCTTTATGGCCTAATCTATTTCTCTGTAAAACGCCAGATACCATCCCAATCACTGGGAGGAGGATTGGCAAGAAAGTGCTGGCATCTTACCAAGTGCAGACTGGCAGCCTTGTTTAGTTTATCCAGTTCGAGAACCTCGCCGAAAAGACCTATCGCCTTGCCAAATTTCATCTGATGGTAAAAATCTCGGGCTCTATGATAGAGCTCGATAATTTGTTCGTGTTTATCGCTTAAAGGGTCAGAGCGCACCCCATAAACTTCATAGATGCTGATTGGTTGATTTTTACCTTTCACCTGGATTCGATCCAATTCCCTGGTCCAAATCCGATCCGCACAACTTTTATAAGTCGTCTCACTAATAATGATGTCCGTACCATAAATCTTGCTCGTCCCTTCCAACCGCGATCCAAGGTTCACCCCATCACCAATCGAGGTAAACTCCATTCGTTTCGTGCAACCTATATTTCCTGATATTACAGAATCAGAATTCACTCCCATTCCAATCTTGATATTTACCCGATCAAACTCAATTTGATTTTTGGGCTTGAGCTTTTCAACTCTTTTAGCGTTGAATTCACGAAGGCGATACCTCATATCAATTGCAGTCTGTACGGCAAGCCAGGCATGATCAGGCAGCGCGAGTGGGGTGCCAAATACCGCCATGATGGCATCGCCAATGTATTTGTCCAGCGTCCCCTTATGGTTCAAAACCGATTCAACCATGGTTTCGAAATATTCATTCAACATGGAAACAACTTCTTCAGCAGAAAGCACCTCTGAAAGCGAGGTGTAGCCCCGTATGTCGGAAAACAACACGGATACTTCTTTACGATCCCCGCCCATTTTTGCGCTACCATCTGCAAGCAATTGCTCTGCAAGTTCCTGCGTCATATAGCGATACATGGTGGTTTTTAGCCGTTTCTCTTCGCTTATATCTTCCAAGATTACCAAAGCTCCCTGTACTTTATCTCCCTCATCACCATCCACCATGGTGTTGATGGATACATTCAAATTGCGGTTCTCGTTCGATAAAGAATTCAACAATTGGTCAGGATAATATTGGTTTCGTGCTTTTTCATCAGATCCTTCCAGGCTTGCATCAAACCATTTGGAAAAATTAGCGTTTTCGATTCTAATTTTATCGTGAATCGAACATCCCTCTAATTGCTGGCCATCAGCCATACTAACACCAAGAATGTCGTATGCCTTTTGGTTGGCAGCAATGATTGAGCCATGCGTATCGGTTGATATCACACCATCGGACAAACTTCTTAGAATGCTTTTCTGGATTATTTGCTCGTGTTTGATTTTTTCAAAAAGTCGGGCATTTTCAATTGCTATACCAGCTTGGGTATTAAAGACTTTCATGAACTCCACATCTTCACTGGTGAAGCTATTTTTAAATTGCGGAGGAACCAAAGGCCAGGTTTCAGGATTGTAAGGAGGAAATTCCCCCCTTTGCAACTTATTGACAACCTGTGTGACTCCGATCAACTCCTTTTTGGGATTAAACACCGGCATGCAAAGCAAGCTGCAGGTTCGATAACCATTCTTCTTGTCCATTTGTTTGGAAGTGCCCGAATCTGGACGATCATAAACATCTAATGGAATATTTAATATTTCGCCAGTTTTGGCGACATGCCCTGCATAGCCCGTACCCAACGGAATCCGCAAAACTTTGGCACCATCCGCATTATATACTTTTGTCCAAAGCTCTGACTTGTCCCGATCAATAAGCCACAGCGCATTTCTATCTGCATTAAGCAAGTGGCTAGCCTGATCCATTACTGTCTTAAGGGTATCTTCGAGATCAAGGCTTTGCCCAACAGAAAGTACTGCTTTCATAAGCGTTTCAGCAACCCGTTGTTTTTGGGCGGCATGGTAAAATGAATTCGAGCTTTCAATTACATGCCCTATGAGAACGGAAAACTTAGCAAACGTATCCTCATCAGCACGGGTAAAACCAAGCTTGTTTATTCGAGTTTCAAGCTGTTCATTCCTGTCATTATTTTTAACTTTGTTGATTAGTTCAACAACAGCAATAAGTTCGCCTTTCTCATCCAACAAAGGAACTGCCAGCATAGAGTATGTCCGGTACCCAGTCTGCTGGAAGTGTTTTTTTGCAAACCCCGACCTAGGGTCATCAAAAAAATCGAAAGGAATATTTATGGTTTTTTGGGAAGTTGCAACCTCTCCAGCAATCGTGGAGGAATCAAACGGAATCCGTATTTCAACATTGGTATGATCGGCGCCCTCCACCACCAGCCAAAGTTGTTGCCTATCTTTATCCAAAAGAAAAATCGAGGTACGATCAGAAAAAGTCAATTCACATATTTTCGTCTGGATGGCATGCAGTAAATCTTCGAAAACTTGGCCAAAATCGGAATTCAGCATACCAAGAGTTTTGTTGATCACCCTAATATTTTGCACTGCAGTTCCAACAAACCCATCCACAGTGCTGATATTTTCATGGGTGAGAGAGTTAAATAGCCCGGAAAAAACATCTTTAATTTTAAGCTTTTCATCTGCGTCTATTTCAAATTTTTGAGCCAATACCATTTTGCAACCTCATCAAAACCATGTAAATTACAAAAACATTGTAACATAAATATGAGGTGCATTAATTTTCCAATTTTTCTTCAAACCTTACACTTTTCTTACAAGCAGCACCTATTTAGTTGCATCGTTTTTTCAAATAAAGTAAAAATACATCATATCTTTATATTTATTTTTTTATGTTCTTCCTTAAGGAGTTAATTCTTGTCTACTAGCACCGGAGAATGGAAATACAAAGTGGTTGGAACTTCCCCCATAAACACTCGTAAAGACATGCTTATTTTATTTTAGAGTCCATGATGAATTGGATACCTTTTATATTGGCACTCGCTGCATCGAGTATGATTTATGTATCGATTGCCGATTTAATTCCAGGGCTTCATAAGAAAACAGAATTACGTTCCACGATATTTCAAGTCACACTGATTGTATTAGGTGTGGCATCGGTAGCCATCACACAGTTGATTGTTGAGGGTTAATGGCATCCCATATTCCTAAAGTAGGTT
>RFZJ01000080.1 GCA_009920765.1 Planctomycetota bacterium
TGCATGCGATAAGCCATTTCGTACTGAGCAATACGGGTGGCGATTTCAGGGTCGCCAAACTCCTTCAACTTGATCTCATTTAATTTTGAGATGTCATCGAGTTGGGCCCTGCGCAGATTTTTGCTCATGCCCTCAGGGTTCGAAAGATACAATACCGGGTCGCCACCGGAACTGAATTTCACACCTTGATGCTTCGAGGGAAGAAAGCCCGAGCCCCAATAGAAATCGTAAAAGATCTGGCCACAAGTGGTACCCTTGCTGATGGAAGTCATGACCACAAAAGCGGGAAGGTTTTCTGATTCGCTGCCAAGGCCATAAGAAAGCCAGGCCCCCATGGTGGGCCTACCCGGAATCTGGGCGCCACTCAAAAAGAAAGAAATCGCAGGTGCATGATTCACCGCTTCCGTATGCATGCTTTTAATGAAGCAAAGATCATCTGCAATCGAGGCGGTATGTGGCAGAAAATCACTGACCCATGAACCACTATTTCCCCGCTGCTTGAAAGGCTCGACAGGGGATAACATCACCTTGCCTTTGGGATTACCCGTCATGGTCGAAAAGCGCTTGCCTTCAAAGAGGGAATCGGGCACGGGTTTGCCATGCATCTCGATTAGTTTGGATTTGTAATCAAAAAGATCCACATGGGTGGGCGCGCCATTCTGAAATAGATAAATGATATTCTTGGCCTTGGGTTTCCAATGGGGAAGATCGGGCAACCTGTTATTCTGAGGGATAGAAGCAAAGCCATCTTTTACGAGTATGCCTGAAAGCGCAGCGGTGCCCAATCCCAGGGCCTGTTTCCCGAAGAATTCCCTCCGGTTTACCAACAACGATTGTTGAATCCTAGGATCCATGATTACTCCTTGTTCAAGGCCTCATCAAGGTTGAAAAGGGAAAGAGCCAGGGTGCCGAAGGCTGCGAGCCTTTTACTATCGATCTCTTTGTTCGCAGGCATTGCCCCCACCGATATAAATTTCTTCGCAGCTTCTGCATCTTTTTCAAAGGCATCCAAATACCGCTTGACTGCGGCAGACAAAATGCCTGCTTCCTCCATGCTTGGTTTCCTTGCAAGAATGGCACGGAAGATGTTTTCGATCACAACTTCATCTTTATTGGTTTTTGCAAGAAGTTCTCGCTGGGCAAGCACACGCGATGCTTCAACATAGGTTGTATCGTTGAGGGTTGCGAGGGCAATCCTGCGCCAGAATGTATAGACACTTCGCTTGTATAAATTTTCACCCTGGTCCTGAACATATTTTTTATTGCCAAAGGTTGCATCTTCCCAGATACCCGGGGGTTGATAGGGTCTGGTTGGCGGGCCACCAATTTGCGGAATCAAAAGCCCTGATGCAGCAAGTGCCTGGTCACGGATCATCCATGCGGGCCTGCGATATCTTGGGCCATGGGAAAGAAACCTGTTGGCACTGTCTTTTTCTGTTGCCTCAGGATCCAGCCTTGATGATTGTTGGTACGTTTCGCTAAGCACCATCAATCGAACAAGATGTTTGACATCCCAATTACTCTCCTGGAATTCCACTGCAAGCCAATCCAGAAGTTCGGGATGGGAAGGCCTTTCACCCTGCACGCCAAAGTCTTCGGATGTCTTAACGATTCCGGTTCCAAAAAATTGCTGCCAGAATCGATTGACAATCACTCTTGAGGTAAGGGGATTTTCCTTGGTTACAAGCCACTGCGCCAGATCGAGCCTGTTGATTGAATCAGCCTTAGGAATTTGCGGAAGCACCGCAGGGACAGCAATTCCAACTTTGGCCATGGGTTTTTCGTAATTACCAATGTTGAGGATGAAAGTATCACGCGGCTTTGGAAGTTCTTCCATCACCATGACCAAAGGCATCAACTTTACATGGTTATCTCGTTCATCGATCGCCTTGATAAGGCTATTCAGATTTTGGAAGAGTTCAGGCTTGGTTTTTTCAACCACCTTTGCAAGTTGTTGAAGTTGAGCCTTGCCTCTTGCTCCCGCGGGCTTGGAAAGGATGTCTTTACTCTCCTTGGAATAATCCTTTGCAGATTCAGATTCGGAGGCCTTTTTACCCTTTTCCCTGGGGAATATCTTATTCTCAAGCTCTTCAACCTGGTTTTGCAGCTTCCCTACCAAAGAATCAAGTTTCTTCTTTTTCAAAAGTTGTTCTGAAGTCGAAAATTCAAGAACCGGGGGTGTTTGGGCACTTCGACCTGCACCATCCACAGGGGTGTTATTAAAAAATGAAAAAAGCTGGTAATAATCTTTCTGCGAAAGTGCATCATACTTATGATCGTGGCATCTGCAACAGTTAAAGGTAAGGCCCAGCCAGATGGTTCCCATGGTTTCCGACATATCCATTACATAATCAATGCGGTTTTCTGCTGCGATCCTGCCCCCTTCACCATTGATCATGTGATTGCGATTGAATCCAGTCGCCAAGCGTTGTTCAAATGTCGCATTCGGAAGAAGATCACCCGCAAGTTGCCAGGCGGTGAAATCTTTGAAGGAAAGATTGTTGTTGAATGCAGAAGCTGCCCAATCACGCCAAGGCCACATGGTTCGTTCGTTATCGCCCTGATACCCATTGCTATCTGCATAACGCGACGCTTCAAGCCAATCCCAGACCATGCGTTCGCCAAAATGAGGGCTGGCAAGCAATTCATCCACAAGCTTCGCATAGGCGTTGGGTGAGGTATCATTTATAAAAGAGTCGGCCTGTGACAAGGTTGGGGGCAAACCCGTAAGGTCAAGATACAACCGCCTTGCCAAAGTCTCACGGGTTGCGCGGGGGGCTTGTTTCAACCCTTCAGATTTCAGTTTTTCAAGAATAAACGAATCAATGGGATTAGAAGCTCGAGTATCGCTGGTTGAAACAGGAACCCCCGGCTTGATCGGGGCTTCAAATGCCCAGTGCTTACCCCAGTCCGCACCCTGGTCGATCCAAGCCTTCAATAGCTCGATCTGCACCGTGCCAAGCTTCCTTGCGGAAGATGGCGGGGGCATCAATTCTTTTTCATCGCTGCTTATAAGCCTTTGGAAAAGCTCGCTTTTCGCAATGTCTTTTGGTTTGATGATATGTGAGCCGGGGTTTTTGGACTTACCAAACGCACCTTCCTGGGTATCCAGCCTAAGCTTCGCTTTGCGTGCTTTTTCATCAGGCCCATGGCATGAATAGCAGTTGTCCGAAAGAATCGGGAGAATATCGCGCGAAAAATTAATCTGCGCAGGATCTGCACCAATTATAAGCCAAGTTAAGATGAAAGCAGGTGTTGTCATGACAACCAATCTTAATGAATTACTTACTTAACTCCCGAACTTTAATGTTTTTCAATGCCACCGGACCATGATCCACTTGTATTAGAATCGGCCCCTTACTCTTTTCCTTTAACTTGAAATTGTTTCCTGTGGGAGTCAGGAGTTCCACGTTATCGTGAATCAACTCACCATTCAAAAGCACCTTGGGCAGCCGGGCGTTTTTCACCTTGTTACCTGCCTCATCAAAGCGGGGTGCTATGAATGTGATGTCTAATGTTTGCCATTCGCCTGCAGGTTTGCAGGCATTCTTAGAGGGGGGAATACCTTTATCAATGTAGGTGAAGGCAGGTTTTAATTCCCATCTTGGGTAAACACCCCCACAATCGGAACCTGTTAAATTGGTTTTCCCAAAGCTATCAAAAATCTGGATCTCATAGAGGGCGTGCATTTTTATGCCCGAGTTCGAACCCTTGGCAACCAGGAACTCGAGGTGTATTTCGTGATCTCCCCAGGATTCCTTGGTCACCAGGTCAGGCAATCCTTCGTTGTTATTAAAAAGAATTGCACCTTTACCTTCTCCCGCTGCCAGCTTGTTTTTCTTTGCCCCATCCAGACTTACTTTATCCGTCCATACAAACTTCGGTGACACTTTTTTAAAAGCATCCAACTTCCCTTCGGGAATTAATTCCACCCAATCGGTGCCTGCGTTACAAACAAGGCTCATCATTCCTAAAGCAATGGCAAAACTATTCATTGGGAATCCTGGATTAGAATTTCAAGTGGTATGAATTCAGTACGTTAATAATGTACCCTTTGTGCTTATGCTGTTCAATTGGTAGCTATAATAAAAGTGATCCAATTTTAAAGGATGTTTAGGTTCGATCTAAATCGGAGACTGCATGGTTACTCGATATTCTCTGCTGTTTGTTTTGATGTTTGCCACACTTGCCTATGCGGTTGACCCTAAAGAAAAAAACCTCACCGAAGAAGAATCCCTGCATCAAGGCATTTGGCAGGTAACTTCTTTTAAACGTAACGGCAAAGAAACTTCCAAAGAAATTGTTGATTCCATTGAAAGAATGGTGGATGGCAGGCATGTGGTTTGGAAAAGGGATGGCAAAAGATTTGCAGGCACCACTGTTGAACTCGACCCGAATGTAAACCCCAAAGCTATAGATGTCAGCCCGGATGGCGGCACCATGAAGGGGGAAAAAATTCTCGGTATTTACAAACTTGAAGGCGATATTCTCACCATCTGCATGGCACCCAAAGGAAAAGATCGCCCCACCAAGTTTGAAGCAATTTTAGGCACTGATGAAACCTTGATGGTTTTCAAGAAAAAAACCAAACCCCAGAACTAACCATATCTCCCAAACCGCCTTTAACATTTTCGTGAAGAGTTGGATTTTAGTTGCGGTTATCAATTACCTTTAAATCAATCTTTACTCAACATCCATCTATAGCTATAGAACCGCCTTACTTGGGTTAACAATAGGTAAGACGGTTTTGACTGTATGAGTGATATAAACAATAACTTGCTGGCTGAGGGTGATCCTAATTCATCTGAAGACTTGTCTTCGGATAAAAATCCTTGGTTCCATCGTTTCTATTGCTTGGTTCAAAGAACCTGTGTAAATGATCGCTTTTTTTGGGTCTTACTCAACCTGCTTTTGCTCGCTATTATTTTTCCTTCCTTGGATCATTCCACTTCAGGCAATGATATCCTTGCTTTGTTCTTCTCATTTTTTCTATTCTCTGTGCCTTATGCTCTTAGAAATAATGATGAAGCCACCAAATTCATTTATTTCCTATCTTTACCTTTTTGTTTGATTGGCTGCGCTTTGTTGATTCTGCCAAGCAATCTACCCGGCTTGCCCCATCCCAAATGGGTCATGCTTCCCAGAATGATTTCCCACATGATTTTCTTTTTCAGCCTCGCCTTTTATTTGTTTCGCGAACTCTGGCTCGACAAGGCAATCGGCTTTGACAAAATCATTGGCGGTTGTTGCCTTTACCTTATTGTTGGCATGATCTGGGCTTATATCTATGGCATGGTGGAAGAATTCTCCCCAGGTTCCTTTTCGGTTGCAAACATACAATTCCTTGATGGTGCTGATGGCAAAAATAATCATCATGTGCGCGGTTCCGTTCTTCTTTACTTTAGTTTTGTCACCCTAACGACCGTCGGGTTTGGCGATGTTACGCCCCTGGCTCCAATTGCACGAACCATAGTCTGGCTCGAAGCGGTTTTTGGTCAGTTTCTTGTTACCGTTTTACTTGCCAGACTTGTCAGCCTTTATCTCGATTACTCAAAAGATCAAACCAAAGCCATCAAAAATCTTGAGCATAAAGTCGAGGATATACCCATCCCCAGCGAAAAGTATCACCCCAGGCATAAATTCCCATCCTCAGAAGTGGAAACCGATTTCAATCACTTCGCAGCATGACTCTTATTTCCTTGGTAAATCCAACCAAAGCATGGCAGAATAATTTCCTCACCCTGAGGTAACAAGACATGCAACCTGTTTCAACTTCCCGCGTTTTTTCCATCGATGCCTATCGTGGCTTCACCATGCTATTAATGATTTCAAGCGGCATGGGCATGGGCAAACTTCTCAAGGATCCCAATTGGGGGTGGCTTGCAGATCAGTTTACGCATCGGGAATGGGTGGGATGCACCTTCTGGGACTTGATCCAACCTTCCTTCATGTTTTTAGTGGGCGTATCAATGCCCATCGCTTTTGGACTGCGAATGGATCGGGGCGAATCCTGGGCGGTTCAATTGCAACACGCATTTAAAAGGGCATTCCTACTCGTCCTTTTGGGCGTGATTCTTGATTCCATGAGCAAACCCGAACCTATTGTGCAATTCATCCGAGTGCTTCAACAAATCGCATTGGGTTACATCATTGCTTTTTTCACACTAACCCTAAGTTGGAAAAAACAATTATCAGTGGCATTGGGGTGTTTACTGCTTCATACCGCATTGCATTTGCTTTTTGGGTATTACAAAGGCGATGGTTACGATCCCTGGGAGCGGGACAAAAACATTGGTTACATTCTTGATTCTCATTTAAACCAATTCTTCTCGTCACTTGGTTACCCGACTGTTTTCCCAAATAGCACAGGGGGCTATGCCACTCTTAACGCACTTTCAGCATCTGCAACGATTATTTTTGGCTGTCTGATTGGTCGAATGTTTCGTGAACAGTGGGAGGTAAAAGCACAAATAAAAACATTGGTAATCGCAGGCTTGGCTGGGCTGGCATTGGGATGGGGCTTGAGTTTTCCCATTCCCATGGTAAAAAAAATCTGGACGGCCTCCTTCGGATTGTTTGCAGCAGGGTGGACCTGCCTGATTTTTGCATTCTTTCACGCCTTAACAGAGGGCTTGGGGAAAAAAGCCTGGGCCAGCCCCTTCATGATTGCAGGGATGAACTCGATCTTCCTGTATATGTCTGCGGGCATTCTTACCGGGCAATTTCGCAACCTGCTTATGCCTTTCACCAGCCACGCAGTTACTTGGTTGGGCAATTGGGGTCCCGTGCTTTTAGCACTTTTGGTGGTCTGTTGCCATTGGTCGCTGGCTTACTGGCTCTACCGCAGAAAAATCTTCTTCAAGGTTTAACATAATTCAAATCAAAGCAATATTATCCAATACCATTACGGCCTTCGAATTTATCAGCCGAGTAAAGCTAAACATCCAAGAAGTCGATTTAATCTAATGGCCCGGAAATATACCCCGTAAGAAGGTCTCCTGTAACCAAAGTGGCTAAATTATTAATAAATAGAGTATTTAAAATAAGGAGCACTGATAGAATAGATAATATGGAAAACCTTTTGCTCCTTAGAGAATCAAATTATGCGCACTCGAAAACACAATTCATCTAAAAAATTATCTCTCGAATTCCTCGAAGATCGTACGGTTCCAGTCGTTGGCGCTTTTGCTGATGCACCCGCTACTTTAGCACCCCAATATGATGGTGTGGTTCTTATTAACGCAATTGATGGCACAGATGCTTTCATAGGCACAGGCAGCCTTTTAATTGACCGAACTTTCATTCTTACCGCTGCCCATGTTGTCACCAATAATAGTGGCACCAAGCTTTCTGGAACCATCGATTTCGTAACCAACTCGGGCACGCAAAGTATTATTTATACCGCAGCAGATGTATTCCTTGTTAATGGGTATGTTCCCAATAACAACGACACCATTGTTCCCAACGATGTGGCACTCATACGAATCAATGGGGTCGTTCCCTCTGGCATTCAAGGATACGATATCTACCGCCTGCATGATGAAATCGGGCAAAACTTTACCATGGTTGGGTTTGGCGATACGGGAGTTGGTGCAACCGGACAGCGTGATGGCACTGCTGGAACTAAAAGAGTGGGAACCAATACTTTTGAAGCAACTGATAATTTAACCGAGGGGCCTGAATATTTTCGCAATCTCGCCTACGACTTTGATGATGGAACCTCCGCAGAAAACACCTTCACCAATGATTACGGTATTCCTTCAACTCTCGGGGTTTTTAGCGGTGCAACTTTGGTTGAAACCGCAGTGGGTAGTGGTGATTCAGGCGGACCGGGATTCCTCAATACTTCATCGGGTTTGACTATTGCTGCAATTGTTAGTGGATCAACAGATAAAAGTAAATTTGGTTCTACAGGTTCTTATGCCAGGGTTTCTGCTTTTGCCAGGGCCATCGATCTCATCGTTGGAACTCCTGTTGGCAATCGCATCACGACCACGAATTTTGCTGCAAGCCCCGGTGCAGGCAATGGCTCTTTCTCTACACCCAATGTACATGTTTATGATTCGACCGTAACCAATCCATCAGAACCCATCGCAGATATTCAAGCCTACAGCTCTGCATTCACAGGCGGCTTTACCCTTGCAATGGGCGATGTCAACCGCGATGGCTTTGTCGACATTATCACGGGACCTGGCCCTGGTGGTGGACCTAATATCAAAGTATTCTCCGGTGCAGATTATACCACCATCCTTTATAACTTCTTCGCATTCGAATCCACCTTCACTGGCGGTGTTACCCTTGCTTCCGCAGATATCAACAACGATGGATTTGATGATATGCTGGTTGGTGCTGGCCCGGGGGGTGGCCCGAGAATCACTGTCTTCAGTGGCCTTAATGGCTCCATCCTTCAAGATTTCTTTGCTTTTGAATCCACCTTCACTGGTGGGGTCAACCTCGCTGCAGGCTTGATCGATGGCGATTCCAATTACGACATCATCGTTGGCGCAGGGGCAGGGGGCGGGCCCAGAATCAAAGTTCTTTCAGGAGCCACCCTTGCTGTCATTCAAGATTTCTTTGCCTACGATCCTACTTTCTTGGGGGGTGTTTATGTAGGCTCAGGAAACATAGGCGGGGGTACTTTTGACAAAATCTTAGTGGGCGCAGGTGCAGGTGGGGGCCCTAATGTTCGAGTCTTTGACAACAGCGCCAACATGGTGCAAAACTTCTTCGCCTATGCAGTGGGCTTTTCGGGTGGCGTTCGTGTTTCCACCGGCTTGATGTCCCCTAATTCCACCAGCGCGGATATCATCACTGGCGCAGGCATTGGCGGGGGCCCCAATGTCAGTACCTTTAATTCTCTCAATCAGCCTTTCCCCCTAAACTTCTTTGCTTTTGACCCCTCTTTTGTTGGAGGAATTTTTGTAGCTGGCAGGGCTTCATGATTTCATGCTGCTAAATTGCCAAATACGGCTATGATATCCAATAGATTTTCCTTTCATCTATTGGGTGGTAGCAATGCAAGACAGCAAACAACTGCAGGAAATCTTAAAAAAGTACGAAGAGCAGACAAAGTCTGGAAATACCCTGACGCCTGAAGAAGCCTGCGCTGCAAATCCGAGCTTGCTTGAAGCCTTTAAAAGTGCCATATCTAATTCCAAGACCATTCTTCACATCGAATCAAATCCCCAAGAGCGTGATATTTCCCAAGACAAAACCATCGTGTTTGAACCGGCCATTGATCAGGCACAGATAAAAACTCTTAGCGTCGGCTTTAATGAGGCACTTGCAGATAAAATGCAAGCCGGCGATGTTCAACCCACTATTCCGGGTTACACCATTGCAGGCGAGATAGGCCGTGGCGGCATGGGCGTTGTTTACAGGGCCAGCCAAACCACCTTAAACAGGCCCGTTGCAATCAAGACCTTATTAAGCGCAGGTAAGTTATCTGCTGATTTAAAAACCAGGCTTCGAAAAGAAGCTGAAGCTTTGGGCATGATGCATCATCCCAACATTATTCAGGTTTATGACATCAATGAATTTGATGGCATACCATACTTTGTCATGGAACTGGTCAACGGCGCAAGTTTGGAAGACATGATTTCTGGCCGGTTGGTTCAACCCAAAGATGCTGCTAAATTGGTCGCCACCCTCGCTGATGCAATCGATGTAGCCCATAAAAGCGGCATCATACACCGCGATATCAAGCCTGCAAATATCCTCATGCAAGGCGGCAAAAAACCTCAGAAGGATGAACTCACTCTTACCTCCTATCATCTGGGAGATACGGTTGCAAAGATCACTGATTTTGGACTTGCCAAGAAATTTGAAGAAGAGCAGGGCGGGCAGGGAAAAACCCAAGGCGTCGTGGGGACTCCAAGTTACATGGCACCCGAACAGGCCAACCCTGCTTTAGGCCGTATCGGACCCATGTCCGATGTTTACGCCCTTGGTGTTGTTCTTTATGAAATGCTCGTGGGAAGGCCTCCTTTCATGGGCGCTACAGCCATGGAGACTCTCAGGCAGGTCAGCTTCAAAGATCCGATTGCCCCTTCATCTCTTCGTTCGGGCATTCCCAAAGATCTCGAAACCATATGTCTAAAATGCCTCAGCAAGCAACCTGCAAAAAGGTATGAAACCGCTGCAGAATTATCCCAGGACTTGAATGCATTCCTCGCAAACAAATCCATCAAGGCCAGAAGGGCGCCTTGGCATGAGGTCGCAGTCAAATGGTGCTATCGTAATCCTGCTCTTGCTGCAAGCTTGGTATTTCTGGTCATCATCATTGGTGCAGTAAGCTTTGGAATCAATAATAAAATAGCCAATGATCGCATGAAACTCGCAGGCTTACAGGAGAACCTTGGGTTCGAGCGCATTCGAGCAAACGATATCACCAAGGCTGCAATCTGGTTTGCTGCTTCCCTTACAGATACAGGCGACAAAGACAAAAGTTTAATGAAACGGCTGCGCATGGGCGCCTTGATGGATGACTTCATCTGGATTCGTTCATATGTGGTTCATGATCAAGGAGTGCAAGGGGCACAATGGTCGCCTTCGGGTTCATACTATCTAAGTTATGGGGAAGACAAATCCATCAGGGTGCACAATCCAAACATATTCCCCACCACCTTGAAAAATCCTACCACGGTTGCAGAGTATAACTTTGAAAATTCCTTTAATGCAGGCATTAGAAACGTATGCTTTCTAGGGGAAGATCGGATTCTAATTTTAACTACCGACAACAATCTACATGTATGGCATTGGGAAAAAGAAAAAGCCATCAAACAAATTGCATCAGAAATCAAAACCCTTACTGTTGATACTAAAACCAATTCAATTGCCTATGCTCGGGGAAGTAAATTATTAATTGATCGCAAAGGCCTGGAAGACGATAAACTAAAAGTAGAATCTGAAACTGAGACAGGCATCGGCACAGTCGAACAAATCATTTTTTTTCCTGATGGCTCAGGAATTATCGCAAGATCTGAAACCGAAATTGCATGCATCGCTGCCGATGGCAAAATTCAAAAATTAAAAGGAATTGAAGGCGATCTCAACTGCATGGCAATCAGCCCGGATTCTCTTACCCTCGCTGCTGGCGATGCCAGGGGAAAAATAAAAGTATGGCTGCTTGAAAATCAGCAGTTCATTCTCAAACATTCCCTTTCGCAAATGGATTCCATCCTTTGCATGGCTTTTAGTCAGGATTCAAAATTACTTGCAACGGGCGGAGTGGATAACCGTGCAGTGGTTTGGAATTTACCTGACGGTGGTTTCAAATACCAGATTCAACATGATGGCGATGTCACCTGCCTGGCATTTTCAAACGACCCTCAATGGTTGATCACTGGGTCGGATGATAATACTGTCCGTATCTTTTACAAGGAATCAGGTAGGCCTGCCAGCAGCAATCTTGTTTACAATGCCACAATGCGTTTTATTACCCCCCACCCCAGGGCACCTTTGCTGGTTGCTGGCGGGGATGACAACACATGTGTACTTTGGGACATGCAACCTAAGAACCAAATTTCAATTTCTTTTGATAAGAGGCTGGATCAATTCCTCATAGGAAACAAAGGGGGCTTTTATTACCGCAATGGGTCAAAAGTAACCTATGCCGCCTCCGGGTCAATTGCCAAAGCTTTCAATGATACCGCTGGGAGATTTGTAAACTTTAACCAAGGGGATTTCAACAATTCAGCACTATTGATTCATGAAAATGCACTTTCCATAGCGGAACTTGGGCCGAATGATTTGGTAATCTTGGGCAAAGATGGGGCCGTGACAACCTGGAACAAGGATACTGCAAAGAAACAAACAATACTTCAGCGACCCATGATCGAAAACCAAAGAATCAGCATCAAAAGTTCGTCTATTGGGAAATTTTTCATACTGGAGATACCCATTGGCGATGGTCGCAAAATATACGAGCTTTACTCTCGTGATGGAAAAAAAATTGAGCATAAATGTTTGGAAAATAGCAATGTAATTGTCTTTAGCGAGAATGATTCAAAAATCGCATTTGGTGACTTTGATGGGGCTATTTTCGTAAATGAAATCATAAATGAATCTTTTATTGAAAAGGCTGTTTTTAAAGAATCACACAAAGGTGCAGTTTCAAGTCTTGCGTTTTCGAAGGATGGAAAACTCATCGCATCAGGCGGTGAAGACATGTTCCTGAGGGCTTGGAATATCGATTCCAAAAAACGGTTGTGGGAAAAAGACCCCAAAGACCCACATCATGCAGCCAAGATCAGTTGCCTAATACTTGATGATGCGATGGGGAAAATCTTTTCCGGGGGTGAAGACAATACCCTTCGGGTTTGGAGTCTCGATGGTAATCCCATCAACGAAGCCATGCTTCATAATAGTTCTGTAATAGACATCAAAATTTGGGATGCTGGCAGCAAAGCGAAGATAAAAAACATCGCCTTAACTTTGTCATCTGAGGGAGGAGTGTATTTTTGGGATTTATCTTCCGGGCAATTGCTTGCACCACCTATACTTACTCCAAGTTATCTGATTCTTGGTTTTGGCTTTTTAAAAGAGTGCACCGAAAATCCAGTGGTGATACTCGCCGGATCCTATGGCACAATGATAGCTAAACGCCTTCAAGCAGCCCCAGATAAAACCGCAGATCAACTCCGTGAATTTGCAGAATACCACCCTGCATTCAAGTTGCAGGACAAGGATGGCCCCTCCAAGGGAACGGTTCTAGTGCCTCTTGCAGGCTCTGTTATCATTCCACCCAAAGGATCGAATCCCAGGGAGGAAAACAATTTTCTAATGCACAAGGTGCTAAACGATTTTAAAGACGAGTTCCCGCCCATTCCCAAACTTACTGCAGATGCCCCAATAGGCAAATGATCTGAGCCAAGGTAGAACACAAAAAAAGAAAAGACCAGCCACGGAAGGACATCAAAAAAAGACAAGTTCTTCTCATCCCGTGTCGCTTCAGTGACAAACTATTTGCTGGCGCACCAAGTTTTCCATAGCTTGCGTACCGCATCTTCCCATTTGGCACCATAGGCTTTCCAATCGCAGATGGAAGATTTCTTGATCATATCCCTTAATTTGCCGCGTAGCAAACTGAGCCTTGCAGCTTCACTTGCGGCTTTCTTCGCCTTCTCAATGAATTCTTCTGGGGTTTTGGCAATCCACTCTTCCATCCCAACAGTGCTTAAAATGGCAACTCCCTGCCTAGATACATAGGTTGTGCCTGCCAGCGTGAGCAGCGGTGTTCCCATCCACAAAGTATCACACGAAGTGATTCCCCCGTTGTAAGGAAAGGGATCCAAGGCAACATCGATTTCGCCCAGTGCTGCAAAATATTCTTTTTTCTCCATGCGCGGAAGAAACTCTACCCGGTCTGGATTGACCCCTGCAGTCTGCATGGCATGCCTGACCATCTTGATGGATTCCTGACCTGGGCCTGATAACAACCGCAACTTCGAACCGGGGACTGTGCTTAGCAATTTGGCCCACAACGCCAACACCTTGCCATTATGCTTTGCCATGTTGTTGAGCGAGCCAAAAATAATAGCACCGGTCTTAGGCGATCGTTTGGGCACTTCAGGAGCATCTGCGGGTGGTTGATAACACCACGCCAAGCCTGGAAGTCGGACAAGTTCCTCAGAATGATTCACTTCCGTTAAGTCCTTGGGATCTGCGTAGGCATCGGTGATGCGGAAACCGAAGCCCGGGATACCCGTGGTATTGGGATACCCGAACTGCGTGATTTGGATAGGTGCGGATTTCAATGCAAAGATAGGCAACCTACTTCCAGCGGTATGGCCTGCAAGATCCAACAGCACATCGATCTGATCTTTTCTTATCATGCTTGATACTTGCATATCAGGTATGGGCCTTATATCTTTGAAATGATCAACTTTAAGCTTGAACTGTTCAGTTTTTTCATCTGGCCTGATAACTGAACTATAGGCAAATACTTCAAACTTGTTTCGGTCAAGGGAATCCAGGAATGGTTCCATGAATGCATTAACGGTGTGCTTACGAAAATCGGGGGAGATAATCCCCAACCTTAACTTGCGACCACCTTCTTTGTTATTGTCAAAGGGTTGTGCAGGGGGATAATTTTTCAGATGTGCTTCGGCCCATGCAGCGTGCTCTTTGTATATTTCTGCCCCTGTCATATCTGGGGAATAATGCAGATTCAACAGCAAATTGCTATGAAAAGGTATGGCTCTTGGCTGCAATGTGATCGCTTTTCTAAACGCATCTATAGCTTCCTTGGGTTTCCCCCCCAAGCCATAAAGGTTGCCAAGATTATTCCAGGCCTCGGTAAAGTTTGGGTTCAGCCTTACCGCCTCGAGATTGTGGGCGAGGGCATTATCATCCTGCTTGAGCATTTGTAAAACAATGCTCATGGAATTATGCGCTTCCGGATAATCCCGCCTCATGGTTAAAGCAGTATTAAATTCTTTTAATGCTTCTTCCAGCCTGCCTGAATCCATCATGACCAAGCCATACTGATGGCGAATTTTCGGGTCATCAGGCTTCATTTGCAGCATCCTCTGGTAGACCTGCATGGCTTCATCGCGCAAACCCTGCATCCTGAGGGCGTTACCAAGGTGGGAATAAAGATCGGGGTCATCCTGTTTCTGGGCGATGATTTGCTTGAACACCTCTGCGGCCTGGGCAAACTTACCCTGTTCAGACAATGCCTGCCCCAATCCCACTGCTGCGCCAAAGAGAGAGTTATTACACTTAAGGGCCTGAACAAATGCAGCTTCAGCACCTACGGGGTTCATGCCTTTACGAAGTGCATTGCCTAGGTTAAACCAACATTCACCAAACTGCTGGTCGATTTCCAACGCCTTGCGATAGCAATTGATCGCATCCTCAAGTTTATTTTTCTTGGAAAGAATTGCACCAAGGTTAGACCATGCATGTTTGTGAGTGGGATCTCCATTGAGAACTTCACGGTAAATCATTTCTGCCTGGTCGGGGTTGCCTTGCTGGTGAAAGCTAAGCCCAAGTTCGAATTTCTCATCATTCAATTCTTTGTCGCTCATGAATCACTCCGTTAATATCACCAGTTGCGGGTAACTTCCTGCCATTTTTTCATCGACCTGCCAAGATGGTCTTCTGAGTTCCCTGGAACACTATAGGACTGTAAACCGATGGGTCCCGTCCAGCCCGATTTTTGAACCGAACCAAGAAAAGAGGCAACATCATAATTCCCTTGTTCCAAAGAAACAATGGCTGCATCCTTCATGCCGTTAATGGTGATGCAAAAGATGTGTTTTTTGCCTGACTCAAGGATTTTCTTTTCATCGGTACCATTCTGCCAGCGCCAATGAACCAGATTAAAATGCGTTCCCAGATTAGGAAGATTGGCTTGGGAAGCAAGGCGCAAGCCATCTTCCACCTTTTCAAGCCAGAAAGAGCGATGGGGATAAAACGAAATCACAGGCCCAGAGTCTTTTGCTTGTTCCACATAGGGCATTGCGAATTGCAGGGCGGCTTTATCCCCTTCAGGATCCGAGGGCTTGTATTTTTTGCTGCGAAGCGCCAGCTCTATTCGGGTCGGTCTACCCTTTAAGCTGGAGATATGGGCAAGCAATGCTTTATCAGGTGCATCTTCCATAAACGGCGCCAAATAAACCGCCCAGAGTTGCAATTGATATTTGTCTAGTAACTTAAGCAAGGGTTCGGCTTCCGATGCATTCCAAGTCCAGCCTATGCCTGCAAACCCTAGCTTTGCTAGGAGAGCAATTTTCTTTTCCAAAGAAGCTACATCTGGGCCTCTTAAGCCAGTATCCATGGCATAAAAAGGGAAGCGGGTTGCAGTTGGCGATGCATTCAGCATTAAACCAAAGCTTCCAGATGATACGGCTGCCAGAAATAATCTTCGATTCAGATGGCTACTATTCATGTTTTTACCTTCCTTGCCTTCATTAAACAACCACTTCCAAAACGGTATAATACACACCCGAGGCTTACGACGTAAACCCTTATTTAACATAGACTAACAACATTTCGTTTAATAATTCAAAGCTGCTATGGTACTAATCTGCAAAATTATGTCTAAATTCATGAGCAAACTCATTATTTTTTAATGCTTTTTATTGTAAAACATTAGTGGTGATAGTTCTCATTAGAATCTATTTGAACCCGCCGAAAGGTCTTCTGGATGACTAACAATCATACAAATAAATCTGCTTTCACACTTATTGAACTACTGGTGGTAATTGCAATCATTGGTATTATCATTGGATTGCTGCTGCCTGCGGTGCAAAAGGTACGATCCACTGCTGCCAAGATGTATTGCCAAAATAATTTAAAGCAAATTGGCCTGGCAATGGAGATGTACAGGCAGAATCCACCCCAGCAATATCCTGAAGCCCATCGAATTTACCAACGAAGTGTATTCGCAAACCCTGCATCCCAAACCAATGGGACACCCTATGATCCTGCAAACAAGGAATATCAAAATGTGAACATAGGCTTCCCTGTTTTTTTTGGTGAGAAAATTTTTGATTATGTTGAGAAAAACACCAAGACCTTCTTGTGCCCCTCTGATGTTAATCCAGGTGGTGCACGCGAATTCACCTCGCTTTATATGAAAGTTATCGTCGGTGGTGACAACACGGCGGCTACGTTTACCGGCGATATTGCAAATGGATTTTCCAAATACAACATCAAGTACAGTTACGAATATCCCAGCGACAAACCTTCCTTCATGCCTTACACCAAACCTGTTGGATACAACTCACGATCCATGCCACATATCAATGGCAGGCGCATGGAAGAGCTGATGACCGATGGAAGAGGTACAGCTAACATTGTTCTTGTTTTTGACATGGACGACAATCACGGGGCTGCTGGTTCTGGAAGAGGCCGTAATATTGTTTATGCCGACGGGCATGTATCCAATGAAATCACCGTTGCACCGGGTTCCTAATTTATTTCGGAGATTTAGCCATGGCTGTTGCAGATGTTCCTGAAAATGCTGATGCTAATAAAGGCATGAACAATTCCACAAAGATCACCCTTACCATTATTCTTGCCCTGCTTTTGGCAGGGGCTTCTTACGGGGGGTATTCCTGGTGGAGTGAGGCCCCTTTCCGCAGTGCCTTGGCCATGGTCAATGAAGACGTGGATTTTTCGGAACTTTCAAAAGAAGATCAAAAAGCTCGTTTTGAAAAGTTTCGCACCCTCGAGAAAAAACTTACCGCCGATCAACGTGGAAAATTAAATGACGCTCGCGAACGCCAGTATGAAAAGAAAGACATGCAAAAATTGAATACTTTTTTTGCGCTTAGCAAGGCAGAACAAAAAAAACAGTTGGTGGATGAAATTAACCGCGAAGAAAAACGTAGACTTGAATTCGAAGCTAAACGCAAGGAATTTGAGGCTAAAAGGGCTCAAGGTAATAACAAGCAGAAAGTAGCTGGTGCCCAAGGTGGTGGTAAAGGCGGTAATCAACCTGCAGCGGGCGGTCCTCCGGGTGGTGGTAGAAATGGTAATGGCGGTGGTGGTAATGGCGGTGGTGGACCTCCGGGTGGTGGTGCTCCCCAGCAGGGTGGGAACGCTGGTGGCGGTGGCAAAGGCGGGGCACCGGGTGGTGGAAACCAAGTTGCTGCAGCTGCCCCACAACCATCTAGACCGGCCCCAACTCCGGAATCACGCAACAAACGCACCTCCGACCGATTGGATAATAGCACACCTGAATATCGTGCTGCAAAAATGGAGTACCAAAAACTTCGCGATAAAACTCGTGCTGAAATGGGTATTGGCACCAATCCCGGTGGCGGCAAACCCGGGGGCGGTGGGCCTCCTCCCCAAACTGGTGGTAAACGTGGTTAGCCTTTTGCCCCTGGACTATAATAATTGAACAAGCCATCCTCTTAAATTAAAACTGGATGGCTTTCTATTTTTATCTAATTTCGGAGTATAACCATGGCAATGGCTAATGAATCAAATGATGAGCAACCTTTGTTGTCCAAAAACAAGATCATTGTAATTGCAGGCATTCTAGCCTTACTGGTACTGGGTTCAGGTTATGCATTGTATTCTTATTCAAGCAATTCAACTCTGCGGCAATATCAAACTTTGACTGCGGATATGAACATGGAAAAAATGCGCGACATGGCACCCGAAGAACGAAAAGAATACTTCGATAACATGAAGTCACTGCGCGAAAAAATGACCGAACCACAAAAAGAAAAAGCTGACGATATCATGCGTGAGCGATTCCAAACACAAATGACTGAAAAAATGAACAAGTTTTTTGCACTACCCCCAGAAGAGCGAAAAATTGAATTAGACAAAGAAGTAGATCGCATGGCTTCCATGATGAAAAATTTTGGAGGCGGCAAAGGCGGCGCACCAAACGCTGGTGGCGGTGCAGGCAAAGCACCGGAAGGCAATGCCAGAAAGGGCCAAAGCGGTGCTGGAAATAACAATGGGCAGGGTACTGGTACTGGTGCTGGAAATGGCAATGGCGCCGGTGGAGGTGCGGGTGGGCCAAGCAATGCACAAGGCGTTGCAAATGCTGGAGGGCGGGGGCAAGGTGGTGCAGATGGTGCTGGTAAAGGTGGTGCTTTAGCGCCAGGAAATGCACCCCCACCCGGTGGCGGTGGTGGTGGACCACCTTGGGCTAGAGGGAATCCAAATGCCACTCCCGAACAAAAAAATAAACGTACATCTGACCGTCTAGATAACAGTACTCCTGAGTTTCGGGCCCAGATGACTGAGTATTTTCAAATGGTCAATCAACGCGCCAAAGAAAAAGGGGTTCAGATTCCGAATTTTGGTGGCGGCCCCCCTACTCCCGCTAAAGGCAAGTAAGAGTTCTTTACTTTCAAGAATTTGCTTTAACTACGGTGGCTATTAAGTTAGTTTAATCCCATGAATGAATCTTACACACCTGAAACAACGCCCGCAGCTTCTGCTTCCTTTTCTGCACGCATGAAGGTTTTTATTGCTGCTATTTTACTACTTATCATTGGCGGGATTGTGTACTGCAGTTATTCCTACATCCAAAATGCTCCCATGCGGGAATTTGATGCTGCAGTTGCAGGTATTGATATTGAAAAAATTGCAGATATGGAAGCAGAAGAGCGCAAGGCTTTTTTTGAAAACATGAAGACCATCCGCGACAAGATGTCTGATTCCCAAAAGAAAATCAATGATGATAAAAACGCCCAGCGCATGAATGAACAATTCAAGGAAAAATTCAACCGCTTTTTTTCTTCTTCCCCTGAAGAACAACGTAAGGCCCTGGACAAGGATATTGACCGCATGATGGGGATGATGAAAGGGTTTATGAGTGGCAAGGGTGGTTTTGGCCCACCTGGAATGGGTGGCCCTGGTGCTGGTTTTAAATCCAGCGATAATAATGCAAAAAAAACAAATA
>RFZJ01000009.1 GCA_009920765.1 Planctomycetota bacterium
GATGCACAGATAGGAAAATTAATCAACGCATTGCAACAACTTGAACTCAATAAAAACACGATTATTGTTTTTCTAAGCGACCATGGTTACCATCTTGGTGAACATAGCCTTTGGGCAAAGACATCCTGCTTTGAATTGGATGCGCGTGTACCCTTGATCATTCGGCATCCAAAAATGCAAAATCCTGGAATTAAAACCCACGAAATAGTTGAATCACTAGATATTTTTCCCACTTTGGTTGAACTCTGCAATCTTCCCTCTCCCAAGGGATTGGATGGAAAAAGCTTGGTTTCAATTATCGCAAACCCCTCTGGGAAAAACTCCAATATCGCTTTTACACAACACCCAAGACCCGCTTATTATGACCGGGAACCATCAAAACAACCATCACACATGGGGTACAGCATTCGAACAGAAAAATTCCGATACACGGAGTGGCGGAACTGGACAACAGGCAAAGTTGAAGCGTCCGAATTTTACAACCATGATTCTGACCCTAACGAATTAACCAACTCGATAAGCGACAGTAAATTTGAAAAACAATTGAATCACTCCCGTGACCTATTGCAAAAACAATTCCCAAAATCACTTACACCAAATGCGCCTTAACATCTAATTTTCATAAAGGCGACCAAATCAATGACCAACGATGTTTTCGAATATACTTCTGGATTCCCTTTTTCATCAAAAGAAGTTTTTGACTGGCACAAAAACGAATCTGCATTTCAAAGGCTTTCACCACCTTGGGATGAAGTTCGAATAGTTGAACGCATCAATGGTATTGAAAAAGGCGCTCGCACCATCATAGATGTAAAAATCTGGCCCATCTGGAAAAGATGGATCGCTGAACATACTGATTACAAGGAAGGCTGTTCTTTCACAGACACCCAGATTACAGGCCCATTTGCATTTTGGCAGCACCAACACATCGTTTCACCCCTGACACATTGCACTTCCTCTCTCACTGACCACATCGAATACACCCTGCCCCTTGGATTCCTGGGCAGGATTTTTGGTGGGGCTATGATCAGGCAAAAACTTCAAAAAATGTTTCGCTATCGCCATGCAATCATGCACGCAGACCTTGAAGATTCCATTGTTGCAAAAGAAAGCCCGATTAAAAAAGTAGTGGTCATTGGGGCATCGGGATTCGTTGGAACCAATCTCTGCGCATATCTTGATTCAATTGGACTATCTGTAAAAAAGGTGGGAAGGAAGAAAGATGGCTGCAAGAATAGCGCTTACTGGGACCCAGCTAAAAGCGACCCAGATCCTGAAATTTTTGAAAATGAAGATGCTGTAGTTCATCTGGCAGGCGAAAGCATTGCGGAAGGAATTTGGACTAAAGCTAAAAAAAGCCGTATTCGCGACAGCAGGGTTCTAAGCACAAGATCTTTAAGCAAAGTTCTTTCCACTTTAAAAAATCCCCCCAAAGTTTTACTTTGCGCCTCGGGAACAGGAATCTATGGCGACAGAAAAGACGAGCTTCTGGATGAAAATTCGCCGCACGGCAGCGGGTTCCTCAGCGAAGTGGCTGCCGATTGGGAAGGTGCAACCGAAAGCGCAACTAAATCCGGAATCAGAGTTGTAAACATGCGTTTTGGTATTGTTCTAAGCCCGGCAGGTGGAGCATTAAAAGAACTTTTAATCCCTTTCAAAATGCGCATGGGCGCATACTGGGGAAAGGCCTCTTCGGCTTTCATGAGCTGGATCGCAATGGATGATTTATTGGGTGCAATTCGATTTTGCATGCAAAACGAAAAAATAAGCGGGCCTGTCAATTTTGTAGCCCCAAACCCAGTGACTAATTATGAATTCATCTCCGGGCTTGAACAAGTTTTCAAGCAAAAGGCCTTTATCCCTGTGCCAGCCTTCCTTTTAAAGTTATTGATGGGGCAGAAAGCGAAAGATTTATTGCTAAGCAGCACCAGAGTTTATCCCAAAAAATTACTGGAGCACCAGTACAAGTTCCGTTTCCCGAAAATTGAAAATGCTCTTGGCCATCTGACCGGTAATGCCCATTAAATTACATCAATGGGAGCAATTACAAAGGGATACTGGTATTAAAAAGCTTTACTTATAAATTTTCAACTATGATAGTTTTAGTTTGAGCAATCCAGTTCCATAAAAAAACAACAACTTTAGTAACTTTTCCCTTTACCTTGAAGATTCGATTGTTATTGTGATTAATTCAGCCATGAAATGGGTGTTCCTTCCATGTGTGTTTTAAAATCCACAAATCGAGATAATGAGAAATGAGCCAGAATAATCAAGTTGATTTTGCAGCCTTGGAACGCTTTGGCGCCAAATGTACCACTCTTCGTAAAGAAATCTCCAAGATAGTTGTTGGGCAGGATGCCGTCATTGAACAACTTTTGCTTGCGATTCTTGCAAAAGGCCATGCACTGCTTGTTGGCGTTCCTGGTTTGGCAAAAACCCTAATGGTATCGACACTTGCAAAAGCTTTACACCTGGGATTCAAGCGAATTCAATTCACACCTGATCTTATGCCATCAGATATTACTGGAACTGAAGTTATTCAAGACGATCCTGTTACCAGACAGCGCGCCTTTAAATTTCTTCAAGGCCCTATTTTTTCAAACCTCGTGCTCGCAGATGAAATCAACCGAACTCCACCAAAAACACAAGCTGCACTTTTAGAAGCTATGCAAGAAAGAAAGGTTACCGTGGGCGGTGCAGATCACACCCTGCCTTCTCCTTTCTTTGTACTTGCCACCCAAAACCCCATTGAACAAGAAGGTACCTACCCCCTTCCCGAAGCCCAACTCGATCGTTTCTTGTTTTTAATTCAAGTGGGTTACCCAACTGATGCTGAAGAAGACGAAATCATGCGCAGGAGCGCATTGGATGTGGAATCCATCAGCACCGTTCTTGATGGCAACGAAATAGAACAATTGCAAAAAATAACCAAGCAAATACTTGTTTCAGATACTGCCTTGGAATTTGCCAGAAAAATAACCCGTGCCACAAGGCCCAACACTGAAGAAGCTGCATCTTTTGCCTCTAAATGGATTCAATGGGGCGCAGGGCCCAGAGCTAGCATCAGCTTGGTCCTCGCAGCTAGGGCAAGGGCAGCCTTGCATGGCAGACCTCATGTCACCATCGAGGATATAGAAACAGTAGCTTTGCCTGTTCTTAGACACAGGCTTCTTCCTTCGTTTACCGCACAGGCAGACGGAATCGGCCCGGATGATCTAACCAGAAAAATTCTGGCTGAAGTACGTTCCAAATTAAAGTTATCATCTAACAGCTAAATTAAGAATGAACCAAGTTCCAGCACATAATCAGGCAAAACTTCTGGAGCAAGCCAAGTATCTTGGCCTGCGTGCCCTTACACTTGTGGAAGGCCTGCGAGTAGGCGACCAGAAAAGCCCCACGCGAGGCTTCTCTGTTGAGTTTGCCCAACATCGTGAATATGTTCCGGGTGATGACCTTCGGCATATCGATTGGCGTGGCTATGCCCGCACCGAAAAATACATCGTCAAACAATACGAGCAGGAAACCAATTATACCGCCCATGTACTTCTGGATTTATCTGGCTCGATGAGCTACGGGACGGCAGGAAAATCCAAGCACGAAATGGCACAGTTGCTCGCAACCGTGCTCTGCCAGATTGCTGCAAGTCAAGGTGATGCTGTTGGTCTTAAAACAATCGATAGCCCAGACCACCCCGAAAGAATACTGACGTTTAGCCCCAGTACAAAATCCAACCGTTTAAAAATCCTTTTAAATGAGATAACGGCTCTCATTCCAGGCCCTGAAAGAGAGCAAGAAAACACGCCACCCCTTGTTTCTGAGGCTTTAAGACAGATTTCTGAAAGACAAATCCGCAAGGGAATGGTCATAGTCATAAGCGACTTCCTTGAACCTTGGCCATTATTACTCAAAGAGATTTTTGAAATTCGAGCTCGTGGGCACGACCTCTTGTTGGTTCAGGTTTTGCATAGTGATGAAATTGATTTCCCCTTGGAAGGCCAGATATTATTTGAGGATTTGGAAAGCAGTGGATCGCTTGTCACCAGGCCCCAATTATTACGCTCCACCTACCAAAAGGAAATTAAAACCTGGTTGGATGAAATTGATGTTTCATGCACCAGACTTCAGGCTACCCACTTACTGATTAGATCCGACAAGCCCCCTGAAGATGAACTGCTTAAAATGCTTGCCCTAAGACTTATGAAAAAACGAGTTGCAAAAATCCAATAAAGGTTGACTATGCATTTTCTGGTTCCATGGATGCTTTTTGGTGCTTTAACCGCAGGAATACCTGTAGCTTTGCATCTTTTACGCAAAAGCAAACCAACCGTCGTCCGTTGGGCGCCCATGGAATTCCTGCGTAAAAGCCTCAAGGAAACCAGCAAGAAAGTTCGTCTCCGCGATTTGATCCTGCTTTTAATTCGCATGACCATTTTAATTCTGGCCGCCCTTGCACTAGCCAGACCTTCAACGCTTTCCCTTTTTGGCAGTGGCCCCATCGATGCAGTGCTTTTAATCGATAACTCTCAAAGTATGTCCACCTTGGAAGGCCAAACTTCCCGGTTGGATATGGCCCTAACTTCAGCAAAGCAACTTCTTGGCAGTTTACCGACCGGCTCAAAAGCCAGGATCATCAGCCTTACCGATCACACTGTGGAATTAAGCTACAACAATTCCAATGAATCCGATGCCATCGCTGCTGCTCTTTTACAAATCAAGCCCACAGATCGAAGCAGTAATTTTTATCAGGGCTTCGCTAATGCCATTGATATCTTGAAAACCTCATCCTTCAGCCAAAGAAAAATTTTCTTCTTTTCTGACATGCAAAGGCCAGGCTGGCAGAATGAATCAAGCTCTTTCAAAACCCTTGTTCAAAACATGCCTTCTTCCATTTCGCTTCACATGATTCGCCATGGTTCAGACGTAGACAGTAACATCCAAATAATGGATCTCCAGCCAACTGCTGGTATTATTCTTGCAAACCAAAGACAAACATGGGGTTTGACCGTACGCAATCGTGGCATCAAACCAGCCACAGGGATCAAAACCACTCTTGGCTTGGGTAATGACTTCGAAACTGCAGAATCAACAATAATTGAAAAGCTGGAAGCTGGCGAAGAAAGAAGTATCACCATTGATCTTCTTATTCCAGAAGATGGGTATCAAATTGTAAAGGCTGTTGCTGGCAATGATAGATTCTCAAGGGACAATCAAAAAGAAAAAATAGTACTTGCACGAAAAAAGCTTCAAGTCTTAATCGTTGGTGCGAAATCTGAAATAGATGCAAACCGGGATAACACTTTTTTTCTTTATCATGCCCTTAGGTCTGGTTCCTCCGACTCATCCAATTCTGGCATAGAGGTGAAAGCTATTTCAGGCAGAGGTGCAACACCTGAGACACTTGATGAAACAGACATTGTTTTCATGGTCGATCCTATGCTTGCAGGTTCGGATGGCGTAAGCGATGGATTCATGGAAAAACTTGAAACTTGGGTTTCGATGGGAAATACCCTTGTCTATTTTGCAGGCAGCAATTATGCAGCAATCTCTGATTTAACCAGTAAAAACCTGGCCAAGTTTCTGCCTCCTGCAAACCCAATGCCCAATTTAATTTCTTCAACTATTGCAACAGAGAATTTTCCTCCTGTGGGCTGGTTTAATCGATTCCGTTCCACACCATTAAACCTCATCAATCAATCCGAATTTCGCAAGCGGATAACCTTTGATACCTCACGCGATCAAAAATCAGCGGCTTTGGGTTACTTTTCCGACAATCAACCCATTGCAGAAATGAAACAAGTTCGTGCTGGTTTCATAACAATATTGCCTTGGGTTCCTGATCTTTCTTATTGTGATCTGCCATTAAGACCTAGCTTTGTACCATTTGTTCAAACCCTGCTTTCTAGAATTTTAGATACATTGAATGATGCGAAAAACCCATCCATATCGAGGGAGATTTCCCTGCGATTACAACCACAGGATCTTATTGGCAGCGAAAAATACAAATGGGTTTCGCCATCTGGTATGACTATTCCTGCCTCCATGGAAAAATCAGTGGATGAGGTTGTTTTCAGGGGCGAGTTTTACACCCCCGATGCTGGCATTTGGAAACTGGATACTGCTCCCAGTTCAATCCCAAAAGTCAACCCAAAGAATTTAGTTGCAGTTCAGGCCTCTAACGAAGAAGGCGCAGAACTTAATCCATTGCAGGAAAATGAAATCGATGAGATTCTTGGCAAGAATGTATTCCATCAAAACAACACCAGTGATACATCCATTACAGTTGGCACTGGCGAACTTACCAATTTGCTGCTGTATTTATTGTTTCTGTTTTTTGTTTTTGAAATGTTTTTCGCATGGTGGTGCGGTCAACCTTTATAAGGTAGGGGAATGAATAAGTTTCTTGGTTATATTCTGGGAATTGATACCCCAAGTGGTGCGAGTATAGTTTCAATTGAAACTGTACCAATGTATCTGGCATTCCTAATTGCAGTGCTTGTATGTATTGCACTTATTATTATATCAATCAGGCTTTACCAAGCAGAACAAATAAAGCTTCCCGCCAAAATAAAAACATTGGCAATTTGCAGTCGATTTGCTGCAATCTTTGCATTCGCCATGCTGTTTTTTCAACCATTATCCTGCAACCTGAAATTAAAAGGTACCCGTCCCTCGCCAAACATTCTTATCCTAGATGATTCCTTGAGTATGCTATCTCGAGACACCCGAACCCAAGTTGACGATATTGCCAGAGCCGAAGCCCTTGTTGGCAAGATTACGCTTGCTGATCCCACTTTAAACATTGATTCAAAATACCCTTCACGGCTGGATTTGGGAAAAGCGGTTCTTAACGACAAACCAAATGGTTTTTTAAAAACACTTGAATCAAAAGGCCCATTAAAAAAATACCTCTTTGGGAATGATTTAAAACGCATCAATGAAAAAGATGGCGCCCTTTCTTTTATGGATGATTGGCAGGGAAACCAACCCAGAACCCAACTCGCAGATTCCATTGAAAAAGCAATCGCAAACACAACTGAACCCCCTGCATCATTGATCATTTTCACGGATGGACGTGATACAAATTCAACAGCAAACCTTAATGAAATCTCAAAACTTGCCGGAGAAAAAAACATCCCGATTTTCTTTGTAGGGTTTGGTCTTAGCCAACCAGCAAGCATCGAATTAAGAGACTTTATTTTGCCTGAAATAGTCCAGGCAGGAGAATTATTAGGGGTTCCCGTCCGATGGAAACTCTCTAAATTCGACCTAGATAACAACCCCGCTGCCAAGGTTGAACTTAGGTTGACATTAGATGGCGTTGAAGTTGCAAAAGATACTATTCCTGCGAAACCAGGCGAAGATATCAGGCATGCTTTAATGTTTCGTCCTCCATTTACCGGAATAGGCAAAGAAAACTCAGAAGTAAAAGTTTTTGCAAAATTAACGGGCATTGCAAACGCCTCTGCAGAAGATTCTCTTACCCGGCCGGTAAAAATCATTGATCGCAAAATAAAAATATTAGTGATCGATAAGTCTCCCCGGTGGGATCTTCGCTTCCTCCTGATGAATTTAACCCGCGAAACAGCATCATCGGGCGGCGAAGGCAAACCACCCCGTAAAGCACTTGACCCGAAATTTGTTATTTTAGAAGGTGACCCTGATCTCACCTCTAAAGACCCCTTCCTTCAGGAAATACCAACTACCCGAAAAGATCTTTTCGCCTTTGATGTTATCATCCTTGGCGACATTCCTTTGGAAAAACTTGGCCCAGATGGACCAGAACGAATCAGACAGTTTTGTGAAGAAGGTGGTGGTTTGATCATTCTTGGTGGCAAACGATACAACAATCAAGGCTGGAATGACTCTCCCCTAGGCAATCTTCTTCCAATTGAACCTGGCCCCTACGACACTGTTTCTCTCAACGAAAAACGCACTACGATTTTTAATCCTCTTTTAACCAAGGATGGCTTAGTTCAGGAGGCAATGAAACTTGCAGAAACACCTGAAGCCAACTTTCGTACCTGGAAAGATCTTCCAGGAATGTATTGGCACGCTCCCGTCAGCAAACTTAAACCAGGGGCAACACCTTTACTGGTACATCCCTCCGTTAAATCTACAAACGGCCCTCTCCCGCTTCTTGCGACCCAACCCTACGGCAGGGGCCAAGTGGCTTGGTTTGGTTTTGATGAAGCCTGGCGTTGGCGCTATAATGATGGCGATGCGATCTACGGCAGATTCTGGAGCCAATGGGTTTATTGGGCTGCCGGCCCCAGAGTAGGGGCAATCAAACAAATCCGATTATCCATCGACAGACCCGACCCATTTCTAAACACCGGCGGGCAAATTTCTGTCAGAGTTTTGGATAAAAACTTCCTGCCAGAGCGGAAAGATAGTATCAATGCTAAAATTGATTGGCTCGATGCCCCCGAAAACACCGAGCTAAAAACAAAATCCAAAGATATCGAGCTAAAAAAAATTCCTGATAAAGCTGGGGAATATCTACTAAACCTGACTCATGACAAAGTCGGAAAATTCTCTTTCTCCATCCCGGGTGAACAAGATGCCAGGATTGAATGGCGCGTATTTCCGCAGCAAGATATTGAAAAAGGGGGACTGGCGTCTTCGCAACTTGCTGAATCTGCAAGACTTAGCAAGGGACAATTTGTACTCGAAAACGATGCGGAAAAAATCCTATCCGAAATCCCTGCAAAATCTTTCCAGATTAGTTTCAACACGGAAATTCCAAAACTTAACCCATTACTTTTTCTTGTGCTTACAATCGGACTAAGCCTTGAATGGTTTTTCAGAAGATGGAACAACCTGAGTTAATTATGGCAGAGGCACTTATTTACAAATCCCTGGACCCCATACGCAACCAGATTAAAAAAATCTGGCTGCTCAACAAATCCATCGATGTTATTTATGGAATTTCAAAATCCCTTCTTTTCGTCCTACCTTTACTTGCCATTGCGTGCATTGCGGATTGGGTCTGGGATATTGAAGAAGAAACGCCGCTACCCATTCGATTAATAATGACTGCCTCTTGGTTATCTCTTCTTTTGGTAAGCCTTGCAAATTATGTTATTCTGCCTGCGATCAAAAGATTCAAGGAAGATGAAACCGCACTTAAGATTGAACAAACATTCCCCGAATTTGACCATCGTTTAATCACGGTTTTGCAGCTATCCAGACCTGAGGCCAGATTTGATAAAAAATCAGAAAACCTGCTTGCTGAATTAACTGGGGAAGTTGTTGATTGCTATCCGAACTACAATTTCAACAAAGCACTTGAATTAAAGAAACTCAAGGATTCCTCCTTAAGATTCGCACCAGTATTGTTGTTTGTAACGTTGGCCCTTATATTTGCTCATGATTCAACTATTGCGTTAATCAAACGCCAACTTCTCTTGAACTCACCCATCCCAAGAAACACCACCATAGTAAATCTTCCAGAAAAAATTGTACTTGCGGAAGGAGAAGAAGCCTGCATCATTTTCGACTTGACCCTCACCAATGGGTACACTCCCTCATCTGGAAAATTAAATTGGAAAAACGTAGCCGGTAAAACACTTCTTCTACCCATTGAGCCTGATGAAAATGGCCAATGGAAAACAACCCTTCCATCTTCTATTGAAGATGGCATTGTAACCATACGAATAGGGGATGGCAGAGCAGGTCCTTTACCCCTAATTCGTAAAAATCGTCCAACATTGGAAATGCTTTCAGCAAAAATCCTCATGCCCCAATGGTTTGGAAAACGACCAGATGGTTCCCCTTATGAAACTATATTTCCCAAGGGCGATATTGATGGCATCGAAGGTAGCACCGTTCAAGTGGAATTCAAATCTTCACAACCACTTAAAGAAGCCACCTTGGTAATCAAGCATTCGGATTCAAACCTGACTCCGGACACGACCCCATGTGATATTTCCGAAAACAAACAAACCTTTGTAGTCCGATTTAATCTTAAGATGGGCAATGTCAGATATCAGGTTAATTGCTGCAACAAAGAAGGATTGGAATCGAACCCAAACTGGCAACGAAAACTTACCGTATTGCAAACACAAGAACCTTTGGTCTCATTATTACCTGAACAAATCCCAGGTATCGTAAGAGTTTCCGGGAAAGATGAAGATACTGAAATAGATGGTCTTCCCGTGTTGATTGGAAAACAATTCAGGGTTGCTTACAAAGCTGAAAGTTATTCAGGTTTATCGATTGCAAAGTTCCGATATCGGATCAATGAAAAAGGGGATTGGCAAACACTCCCCCTGCAGGAATTTAAACCTGAATCAGAAAAACTTGGAAAGTTCCTAATAGAGTCAGGGGCATTTGAAAATAGTCCTGCAAAAGCAGTTATCGACTTCTATCCATTACCATCAGATGATCCCTGGAAAACACCAGACCGAAGGGTTGCAGGCGGTAGATTTGATTTCCAAATCGGCCCATTAAAGAACATAAGGGTTGGAGACAAAATCGAGTATTTCGTTGAAGTAACCGATATGAATCCAATAAATCCTAAAACGGGTCAGTCTGAAATCTTAACCAAGGAAGTAGTTGGAGTGGACGAATTACTTGCTTGGTGGAGACGAAAAGAAAAGGAAACAGAGAAATTAATGCAACTCAAGAACAAACAAGCCACGGTTTTTGAGGGTTTTTTACCTAATCTACCACCGAAACCATGATTAAAAAGGTTAAAAAGTAAAATAACATTGGCAAAGTTATTAACGATAAGTTAGTATTTATGGTGATATCCTTCCCTGAGGTGAATAAAACATGTTTAAGACGCTGCGTTTATCATTGCTTTGTGGCTTGATTTTGCTTCCTGTGCTTGCCCAAGGCCAAACTACAACAAAAGTTAAAATTGAAAGACAGGAATCAACCGCACTCCAGACCGAAAAAGCAACCAAGCGCTTAGAAACCTTATTAAGCGTTTTATCTTACTACAACCTTAACGAAACAGAAGAATCCAAATTAGTTGTTGAAGCAACCACCGTTCTCAAGACTTTGCGCCAGCAAGATATGGTTGCTGTCATTAAGCACCTTGAGGCATCTGCAAAGGCAAAATCAAAAACAACATCCGATGATGAAACAAAACTTGCGTATGTTCGCCACCAACAAATCTTGGAAAAACTCCGCGAATTAGCTACGAAGCAACAAGCAATTCGTTCACTCGAAATTGCTGCCGAAAGAATGGCCAAGGCTTCAAAAGAAGAATTCGCAATTAATGCCACCCTTATGCTTTTTTATGGAATGCTCGAGGATAAAAACGCTAAAAACAAATCAATGTTCCCAACAATCATTACAAAATTGATTGATCGTCAACGGGATCTTAATGTTGATGTGTCTGTAATTCTTTCCCAAGCAGCAGATCTTGAATCAAAATTGGATGACCAGCGCAAAGACAGATTAAAAGAGGGCCTGAGGATCGCCAAAGCTGAGAATATTCGTGGGACACTCTCATTAGTTACAGAACATTTAAACAAATACGGTGATAACCCAGAATCAATTCGCAATTTTAAACCCGCATCTAATTATACCGAGCAGAATCATCATGCGATGAAGAAAATCGCAGACGCTTGGCGTGCTCCAAAAAACACAGTCCAATCATTGAAAGAGTTGCAAGATAAAGTTGCAAAAATGGTACGTGATCAAAAAGAAATCAATGAAAAGATGAAGGAAGAAGATGCACCCAAGACTCCCGAAGCAAAGATGGAAGTAGCAAAAAAAGAAGCGGACATGGCAAATGTCACAAAAGATATTTTAAAAACTACTGAACCAGCCATTCAAAATGCCAAACCAGATTTAGCTAAGGCGGAATTAGCTCTTGAAGAAGCCGCAAAAACCTTAGCAGCGGCAGAAGATAAAAAAGCAATGGCAGCCCAAGATAAAGCACTTAAAGCATTGGAAGCCGCAAAAGAGAAAATCGATGCTGAAGTTGCAAAAATCATGGAAAAGGCAAAAGACCCTGTAGCCAAAGCCCAAGATCTGGTGAATAAAATCGAGAAAATGGAAGAGAAACAAAAGCAGGTAAATGAAACTGCAAAAAACATGACAAAGCCCGAAGCTAAGCCCGATGCAAAAGCTGCGGAAAACATTGCAAAACAGGAAAAAGACCTTTCAGAAAAAGCGATGGATACAGCAAAGGATGCTCCAGGTATCCCGGAAGAGGTAAAGAAAGCTCTGGAAAAAGCTGCTGATGCTCAGGAAAAGGCTGCTGATATGGTAGCGAAGAATCCAGACCCTAAAAACGGGTTGGAAAACGCAGCCCCAAAGATGAAGGAAGCATTGGAAGAATTAACCAAGGCAAAAGAGGCTGCAAAAAGTCAGGTTGCTGCTGAAAAAGCCAAGGCTGAAGATATTGCAAAACGAGAAAAAGCTGCTGATGAACTAGCAAAAGCCGCTGAGATGCAAAAAGATGTTGCGCAAAAGCTTGATAAAGCAAAACAAGAAGGCGCAATGGACGCATTAAAATCAAAAGATGTTGCAAAAAACCTTGCAAAAGATGTGCAAAAAGCCATGACCGAGACTGAAAAAGCCGCGAAAAACGCTATGGGCGATGCAAAAGAGTCCACTGATGAGGCTATGAAAGATCAGAAAGATTCGGAAAAAGCCCTTCAAAATAATGATCTCGCAAAAGCTGCTGAAGCTGCTGCTGAAGCTGCTGAAAAGCTTGATATGGCTGCTAAAGAAGCTGCAGAAATGGTAAAGGCAGATAAGCAGGAAAAAGCTGTTGCCCAAGCTAAAGAAGATATGAAACAAGCTGATGTTGGCGAGGCTGCTCGCAGGGTTGCACAGGCCCTCGACAAGAATAAAGAAGCTGAAAAGGCCACCGGAAATGCCAAAGAAAAACTTGGCGAAGGTAAGGCCGAGATGGATCTTGCAAAAAAACAAGGAGATCTTGCAAAGCAACTTGATAACGCAAAAGATAAAAACCCTGAAGCTGCGGAAGCTGCCATGGATGCGGCCAAAGCTTTAGCCAAGGGCGACATTAATAAAGCAATCGAAGCACAGAAGGCTGCGTTGGAAGGCCTCAATGATTCTCCTGAGAAGGGCGCCAAGGAGATGGCAAACGAACAGAAAGCTTTATTGGAGGCAACTCAAGATCTTGCCAAAGCCCAAGATGCTGCGAACATGGCAAAAGACGCTGCGATGCAAGCTGAGGCTTTGGTACCAGACAACCTTAAGGGGGATTTAAAAGCTGCTGAAGCACTACTTGAAAAAGGCGCTGAAGCTGCGGCTAAAGGTAATATTCAAGAAGCTGCGGCTAAGCAAGCTGAGGCATCAAAAAGTTTGGAAAAAGCCTTGGAAATGCTTAACGAATTAGCCAAGGCCTTGGATGTTCCTATGGGCGTTCCAGGTGAAACAGCCCTGGCAAAAGCAGATGGCAAATCCGACCAAAAAGCTGAGCCTAAAGATGCCAAGGCTGATGCCAAGGATTCTCCAATGCCAAGTTCAAAACAAGCAGAAACTAAAGGTGATGGGGAACGCAAACCAGATGGCACAGAAGAAGCTGCTCTCGCAAAGTTGCTTGAACTTCAAGCTAATGGTGGGTTCCTTAAGCTTCCTGAAAAAGAACGTGAAGCTCTTTTGCAATCTTTAGGAACCAATCTTCCACCTGAATATTCAGCAATGATTCAGAAATACTACCGTGACTTGGCAGATAAGCAAAAAGCAAGCAAGTCACCACAGACTTCTTCCAGATAAGTTGACCATGATGAACCTATTGAACAGGCGGAAGTTTAATTCTTGTGTAGCATCCTCAATCCTAGGGATTACGGGCGGTGTGTGGGCTCAAGAAAAATCCCCGGCTCTTGTTCATGCAAAACTGGATGAACCTACAAAAAAAGCCATATCCAAGGCATTGGCATTCATGGCAACTAAACAAAACCCAGATGGCTCTTGGTCTGATGGGGGATATCAGCATAGCACAGCAATAACGTCTTTTGCTTTGTTGGCATTTATGAGCCAAGGGCACCTACCTGGCCAAGGTATGTATGGGCCTGAAGTGAATAAAGGCGCACAATTTTTGATTGCCTCTGCTCGAGAGCCCGATGGCCTGCTTATTGGAGCCCGAGGCGGCGGCCAAAGCATGTATTCGCATGGTATTGCAACTCTAACCTTATCCCAACTATGGGGAATGACTTCGGATGATTCCATTCGCCCTGTTTTAAAGCGCGCAGTAGACTTAATAATCCGGAGCCAAAATCCACAAGGTGGATGGCGTTACAACCCAACCCCTGCTGATGCAGATATCTCCGTAACAGTCATGCAAGTGATGGCACTAAGGGCCGCAAAAAATTCCGGCCTTCATGTACCTGATCAAACACTCAAGAAAGCAATCGAATATATCGAAAGCTGCAGAGATGCAAAAACCGGAGGCTATAGTTATCAACCAAGAGCAGGCGGGCCTGAGTTTGCACGAACAGCGGCAGGCCTTTGTGTACTGCAACTCGCCGGTAAATATGACTCCAAGGATATTCCTTTAGCTGTCGAATATCTGGAAAAACACTTCAAAAGCAAAACTCATTTTTGGTACGGCCATTATTATGCCAGCCATGCCATGCATCAAGTAGGTGGTACGGCTTGGAATTCATGGTATGCAAAATTAAAAGAACTTGTTTTGCCTGAACAAGGGCCGGACGGTTCATGGTCTGGAAACAACCTCGACTCCCACAAAGTTGGCCCTATTTATCAAACCAGTATTGCTGTGATTGCACTCTCCGTGCCTGCCCAATACATACCTATTTTCCAACGTTAATTTCCAAACAATTTGGCCCGCCTTTATGTATATTGGCGAATAATTATTTAAGAAATACGCGCATTAAATCATGTCCCTTGGTAAAAAGAACCGAACTTGCTGCAGCAGCAACTTCATCATAGGATACCTGCCCGTTAGCAAGGATACCTGTGCCCGCTATGACAAATGGAACCGCACCATGCGAATGCGCCCGAGTTTGGACAGGGGTACGGTGGTCTGGTGAAATAAGAATGCGCCAGTCCTTGTAACTAGGCAATACCGCCATCAAAGGCGCCACAATATGACGGTCAATTTGTTCTAGGGCCTCTATTTTAGCATCCGCCCTTCCTTCATGCGAAGCTTCATCTGGTGCCTCCACATGAACACAAACAAGATCGTGATTTTTAATCGCTTCAATTGCATAACGACCTTTTGCAGCGTAATCAGTATCAAGATATCCTGTTGCGGTAGGAACATCGATACGATTCCAACCCAACAACATGCCTACCCCTCGAACAAGGTCAACTGCACTGATGATTGCGCCATTGACATTATGAACATCTGCAAACTTTTTTAAGATCGGAGATACGCCCATTCCCCAAAGCCAACACTGCGTAGCAGGTTTGTGGCCCTCTGCAATTCGCTTTTGGTTTACTTTGTGATTTAAAAACAATGCCTGACTTTTATGCATGATATCTTTTAATAATTCACAACCAGGCCCGCTGGGAAGGTAAGGATTCACAGATTTATCTGGGATATCATGGGGTGGTTGCCCCTTGGTTTCCTTGGTAAATGGTGCAGATTCCCTGCAGCGATAAACCAATATATTTCGGTAACTTACGCCGGCATGAAATTCAAGAACTCCCAGCACTTTCCCATTAGGTGATTTGATTTCGCCGCCCAAATTCTCCTGGAGCGTATTGATTAGTTCTTTACCATCTTCATTTGTGATGTGGCCTGCGGTAAAGTCCTTCATTACCCCATCAACAATATTGACAAGGTTGCAACGTATTGCCCAATCGCCCGGGTTCAACTTGATGCCCATTGCCACAGTTTCAAGCGGTGCCCGGCCTGTATAAACTTCCAATGGGTCATAACCAAATAAGCTGAGAGTTGCTACATCACTAGCAGGAGTAAGCGAGGCGGGGACATTGTTGGATAAACCAACCATCCCCATTTTTGCAGCAGCGTTCATCGCTGGTCTATTGGCGGCTTGAAGTGGAGTTTGCCCCCCCAACGAAACTTGTGGGTCATCAGCGCAGCCATCTGGAATGACAATTACATACTTCATTTCAATCACCTTTTGGAGTTAATCTTCAACAGGATAATGAACAGCACTTCCGGACACGCAATCAAGACGATTCAATTCCTTGGCCGCTGCTTTAAATTTTCCGCACTTGGATAAGTGTGTCATTATGACAAGTTGCACCCTACCATTAGAGTTTTCGCCCTGAGCTTCATGCTGAATAATCGAAGCAATACTTATTTGATGATTAGCAAGCAGGCGCGTAACATCTGCAAGAACCCCGGGTTTATCTTCCACAAGCAACCGAAGATAATACCTGCTGTTTACATCATCACTGGATAGCAAAGGCGTAGAAGCACTAGAATCAGACCATAAATTCATTGAGGTAAATGTGTTTTGCGCCCTGCCAACAGCAATATCGATGATATCTGCAACCACGCTGGAAGCGGTGGGCATTCTTCCCGCACCAAGGCCATAATGAAGGGTGTCTCCTACCGCATCGCCAATCACTTGAATTGCATTATAGGCACCACGAACCTGCGCCAGTGGGGAATGCTTTCTTAGCAAAACAGGGGAAACATGAACTGCAAGTTTGCCATCATAAATCCAAGCTTCGGCTAGTAATTTTATGCCATAGCCCAACTCTTGGGCAAAATGAATATCAATGCTGTTTAATCCAGCAATTCCAACACGGTCAATGGCACTAAAGGGAATGGTTTGTCCGAAAGCAATTTGCACAAGAATTGCGAGCTTATGTGCAGTGTCGGTGCCATCAACATCCATGGTGGGGTCAGCTTCTGCGAAACCGAGTTTTTGGGCTTCCGCTAGGGCATTTTCATAGGAATCACCTGTTTCACTCATGCAAGTAAGAATAAAATTGCATGTTCCGTTTAAAATGCCACGAAGCCCGATGATTTTATTGGCAGCAAGCCCCTGCGTAAGTGCTCCAATAATGGGAATGCCCCCAGCCACACTTGCCTCAAAAGCTACACAGCGATTATATTTTCTGGCACAATCGAATACTTCTTTTCCATGAGTTGCAAGCAAAGCTTTATTGGCAGTTACAATGTGTTTTCCAGAGGCAAGAGAATCTAAAATTGCTTTCTTGGTCCAAGTAATGCCACCCGCCAGTTCAACTACAATGTCAAGAGAAGTGTCGTTTACAACATCTTCCCAGTGAGAAGTAATTATTGAATCGGGAATATTAATATCTCTCGGCTTAGACGGGGCCCGAACAGCAATTTTCGTAAGTTCGAGGGGCCTACCAGCTTTTTTTGCCAGCCTGTCTTGCTGCTCGAACAGCAGTTTGGCAACGCCCGTACCAACGACCCCTAAACCAATCATTCCTATTTTTAAAGCGGAAGCAGGCATTTAGATAATCCAATCCTCGTAAAAAACAACAAGTAAAAAACTGACGAATCAAAAACCCAAAGAGCAAATCTATGCTTCCATTCTATAAGTTCACTTATTTTTTTTCTTGAATCGTTTAAAAGGAATTATAGTTTGCGGAATTTTTGGACCAAGCAACTTACTAATCGTGTTGGTAAAAATAGCTTCGCTAGGGGCTGCAAATGCTCCGGTTGGCTCATACCCACCTTCCAAAAAAGCCTTGTCAGTTGGGATATAACCCAATCCTCCATCCCCATAGGAGGCAACACAAACAAACAAATCGGGTCGCATTTCCTGAGCGGCCAATTGGTATTCAACAAAAGCTTCCCCAGGCAAATTCAATATTGAAGCTACGCCCAGGTCCAAGCAGGATGCGGTAATTGCCTGTTCCCGCCTTTGCAGCCAGGAAAGTTTTAACGCTGCAATATTTCGAATGGCTTTTGTTTCTTTTGGATTTGCAACCAACTTCATATTTTCCTCTACTGAAAATTCTTTCTCTTTCCGAATCTCCAGGTTGATCTGTTCAGTACGCACTTCCATTTTTGTAATCGGGGAAGTGTAGGTGACTTTCCAAGCATCTGTCATACCAAGGTAAATTCTATCCCTTAAGATTGCACGATTTCCCTTACTGCCATCGTTGTATTTCCCTGCAGTAATATTCCCGGCACAACCAGTAAAGTACATTTGAAAAACCGAAGGGGAATCAGACTGTCTTTTTCTTCGAGCCAAGCCACAAAAATCCGCACTCACCATGCCATCCCCATAATAACTCATTGGATGCGTGGCATAATAATGTATTGCAACGACTGGTTTTTCGCCCATCCAAAAGCTCAGGGTTCGCAAAGTGGGATCAATCAGACCTTCTGGAAAATCCTGGATTTCCTTGCTTTTAGCTGCGCTGGTACGCGTGTATTTTACTTTCCCCTCTGAATCAAGAATCCTGCGATTTGAGGCAACTTGATTCACTCTGCCATAGCCTGTTCCCACTCGATTTATTTTTTTTGTTTTTGAAAGACTTGCCTTCAATGCTTCAGCAGTTTTAAAAAGACATTGATCAAAATACTTGAGATCTAAAATAGACGATCCGTTATTGTTTTGAATTATTTTTTCAGCGTTGATATCGGCAATAGGCGCATTATGCTGGTGAACGGCATGAACATGAACACGCTCGATGGTGGTATGGGCTGCATCCGCAAGCACTTGGCGCCATTTTAAATATGCATCATTACGAATTTCACACCAATCCAAAGCACAAAGTACCACCGGTGCACCGCAACCTAAAAGCACAATTCCAACAGCCTCCAATGGATCATCCTGCCCACGAACAGGATCAATCCAACCTCCGCAAAGCGGATGGCCCAAGGGTGGTGAGATATCTGCTGTAAATGTTCCTACATGACAATTAAGCATGTATTAAAAATCCTAATATTAAATAAATCATCCTTTCATAAGACTAAACTAGGCAACAATATACAACTAAAAAATAAAATGTTTAATACACATCAAGTCTTCACAAAATCAAAAGGGTTAATCTGAAGTCATCTCAAAATGGTTAAAATCAATAAATTAACATTGAGGCAATATGTTGTTTTAAATGGAGCAAAAGATGGCAAGCAAAATTGAAGTCCCACCAGCAATTCATTTACGTCCGGAAGATAATGTCGCAATTGCAACCCGCACCCTTGAAGCAGGCGTTTCAATCGATGTGGGTGGGGACCAAATTGCCCCACCTAAAAGAATAGGTTTAGGTCACAAAATGGCCTTGAAAAGAATTAAAAAAGGCGAAACGGTCATTAAATATGGTCAAATTATTGGATTTGCAACCACAGAAATTCATCCTGGTGATCATGTTCATGTCCATAACATTGGTGCGGATAATTTCGCCAGAGACTACGCCTTTTGCGCGGACCTCCCACCCTCACCTGCTAAACCATCTGAACTAAGGTATTTTATGGGTTTTGACCGGGGCGATGGCCGGTATGGCACTCGTAATTACATTGCAATTATTAGCACGGTCAATTGTGCTTCCAGTACCAGTAAATACATTTCTGAACGATTTCGTGCTTCGGATTTACTAAAGCAATATCCAAATGTGGACGGGGTTGTGGCGATTACCCACAAGGCAGGTTGTGCAATGCAATACAACGGCCCCGATCATAACCAACTTGATTTGACACTTGCGGGCTTTGCCAAGCATGCGAATGTTGCAGCCTACATTTTAATTGGCCTTGGTTGTGAAACAGGCCAGGCTATTCATCTGATAGAAAACCAGAATCTCATCCAATTGAATGGCACTAAAAACAAACCACTGGTACTGAGTATTCAAGAATGCGGAGGCATCAAGAAAACTGTTGATGCTGGCATTAAAGCAATTGCAGAACTACTTCCTTCGGTAAACCAACATAAGCGTGTAAAACTTTCTGCCGACAAAATAATTCTTGGAACAAATTGTGGTGGATCGGATGGAAATAGCGGAATCACCGCCAACCCTGCTCTTGGCATCGCTTCTGATTTATTAATCGCACAAGGAGGAACCTCGATCATAGGGGAAACCACCGAAATTTACGGCGCAGAGCATTTACTAACGCGAAGAGCAATTTCCAAGGAAGTAGGACAAAAACTCGTTGACAGAATCAAATGGTGGGAATGGTACACTGGTATTTTTGGTGCTGAAATCAATAACAACCCCTCGCCTGGAAACAAGGATGGTGGACTTACCACCATTTTCGAAAAATCGCTAGGCGCAATCGCAAAGGGTGGAAGCACCGCCATGGTGGATGTAGTTCGCTACGCAGAGCCCGTAAAAGCCAAGGGTTTTGTTGTAATGGATACACCTGGCTATGATCCCGTTAGCATGACAGGAATAGTTGCGGGAGGTGCGAACGTTTTGGTATTCACTACCGGGAGGGGCTCTGTTTTCGGATGCAAACCTGCTCCTTCAATCAAAGTTGCAACCAATTCGCCCATGTACAACCATATGATTGACGATATGGATATCAACGCCGGCGTAATCCTTGAAGGAACCCCCGTAGAAGAAGTAGGCAAACAGATATTTGAAGAAATACTCGAAGTTGCAAGTGGAAAGAAAACCAAGAGTGAAATCAACGGAGTTGGAGAAGAAGAATTTGCCCCTTGGAGTATTGGGCCAACCCTTTAGTTATTTAAAGGGTAAATTTTCTCGGGAACAGTCCAAGAATCAAGCCAATAACCAGTCCGCTAATATGGCAGATATTGGCTACCGGTCCCATCAGGCCTGTCATGCATAGTACTAGCCAAAAAAGCATGAATTTTACAGTAGAACTTGGGACGAAGATTCCTAGTTCCGGCTGAAATTCACCTTTCATCCATGCGTACCCCAATAGGCCGTAGATGACACCAGACATTCCACCAAAAATTGGAGCAGGACCGAGGTGAATTCCTTGGTTAAAACTGATACCACCTAGAAAAAATTGGGCAAGGTTTGAATAGACAGACAAAACTAAAAACAAGAAAAAGAATTTAATCACACCCCGCTGCGATTCAATCAGACGCCCAAATTCAAATAATAACATGATGTTAAAAAGTAAATGAAGAAAACCAAAATGGAGAAAAACAGGGGTGACTAGGCGCCATGGTTGGGTTGAAAACGCCAAGTTTGAAAAAAAGTCGATTCCTTGTCGGTTCAATCCAAAAATCCGAACCATGTGCGTTTTTTTTTCATCATCTAAAAGCATAGGCACACTTACTGCAAGAATACATATCGCAAGTAAAAAAGTTATTCTGGGAAATTGCACAACCTGATCCGAAAACACCACTTTGTATTCGGGGGTGGCGTTATCTTCCTTTTCTTGCTTGATTCGTTGATTCTTGGCTATTAACACCGCATCGGCGTATACCCTACTTTGAGGATTTTCAAGATATTGAAGCAATTCCTGCTTACCAGTAAGCTGTTTATCCTCATCAAAAACCCAAACATTATAGCCGGCTTTATGCCTATCCATACGAACCAGAGTACCTTGGGTATAAAGGTAGTCTTCAAACTTCCTTGGATCTACAGGGTCAGGAATAAAACCAATTTGCCTCATAAAATCATTTCTTTCATTTGCAGGTGCAATTAAACTTTCCTAATGGTAATGGAATTTGTCCACCAGTCCATATTTATCATAAGGTAGGCTCAATAATTGTGGCCCCAATATCATTTAAAAAAGGAATTAGTTAAAGCGTGGAAAACATCAAGGAACTTAAAGCACGATCACAAAGGTTGGTAGCAAGGCTTACGGAACTTTATCCTGATTCCCACTGTGCCCTTTGTTACCAATCTCCTTTGCAACTTTTAATTGCAACCATACTTTCAGCACAATGCACCGATGCTAGGGTTAATATGGTAACTCCTAAACTTTTCGAACGCTATCCTACCTCTTTTAGCTTGGCAGAAGCAAAACCTAATGAACTCGAATCCATTATAAGGTCTACAGGTTTCTATAAAAATAAAGCCAAAAATATCATAGCTTGTTGCAAGGCATTGGTTAAAGACCATAAAGGGGAAGTACCAAAAACAATGGAAGAATTGGTGGTACTTTCAGGCGTGGGCCGAAAAACTGCAAATGTTGTATTGGGAAATGCATTTGGCATACCGGGCCTGCCCGTCGATACCCATGTAGGCAGATTAAGCTTTAGGTTGGGTCTATCAAAATCTAAAGACCCGGTAAAAATCGAATTGGATTTGCACAAATTGGTGAAGAAAGAAGATTGGACATTATTAGGACACCGGATAATAGAACACGGCAGAAAGATTTGTGCCAGTAGAAAACCCAAGTGTGCAGATTGCGCACTAATTGATCTTTGCCCACAAAAAGGCATTACTAAAACCAAAACAACAACTAAAGGAAAAAAGAAATCATGAACCACAACAGCCTTCTCAAACGATTTTGCGACTATGTGAAAATTGACACACAGGCAGATGAAAACTCCAAAACTTATCCCAGTACCAAGGGGCAATTAGAATTAGGTAAAACGCTGGTAAAAGAACTTCATGAGATCGGAATCAAAGATGCCTACCAAACCCAGTATGGATTGGTATTTGGCACAATTCCAAGCAATGCTGATAGATCAATCCCAACCATTGCATGGGTTGCCCATATGGACACATCGCCTGAAACCACAGGCAAAAATGTCACCCCCATAATTCATGAAAATTACGATGGCAAGGATATCATCCTTCCAAACGATAAAACCAAAATTATTTATACCAGTGAAAACCATGACCTTCCCCCCCTTAAAGGAAAAACCATCATCACCACGGATGGAACCACGCTTTTAGGTGCAGATAATAAAGCAGGTGTTGCTGTTATCATGCAAGCTGCCCAGGAGTTAATCAAAAACAACAGCATTATTCATGGCGACATACGAATCTGCTTTACTTGCGATGAAGAGATAGGCAAAGGTGTCAACCATCTTGACCTTAAAGAATTAGGTGCGATTGCTGCTTACACATTGGATGGTAGTGGCCAGGGCGAAATTGATGGCGAAACATTTTCTGCCGATCTGGCAACTGTCACCATTCATGGTAGAAACATCCATCCCTCCATTGCCAAAAACCGCATGACCAATGCCATCCGTCTTGCTGCAATTTTTATCGAGAGGCTGCCTACAAAAAAACTAGCCCCCGAAACAACTGAGGGTATGGAAGGGTTTCTTCACCCTTACATTATTTCAGGTGGTGTTGCAGAGGTTTCGATCAAAATTCTTTTGCGCGACTTTAATTCCAAGAAACTCCGCGAGTATGAAGCCTTACTCGCCCAGATTGCTTCTCAAATTCAGATTGAATACCCCGAATCAAAGTTCGATATTCTTGTTACTAAGCAATACCGTAATATGGCAGAAGGAATGGGAAAAGAGCCCAGAGCGATACCTTTTGCAGTAGAAGCCATGAAACTCGCTGGTTTGCAACCAAAGGTAACCTCTGTCAGGGGTGGCACTGACGGGTCGAGAATGACAGAAATAGGTCTGCCCACACCCAACTTATCTACTGGCGAACACAACCCGCATTCCCCCTTAGAGTGGACTTGCCTCGAAGAAATGGAAAAAGCTGTTGAAGTTCTTTTACATCTGGCGCAAATATGGGCCAAATCATAAATAGAGGTCTCCAACTATTTATTAGGATTCAAGACCTTGGCGCTTTTATCCTTTGAATCATGTAGCCATGCAACATCACTTGAATCATCAGCAAAACGCTTGATTCCTATTTCTTTTATCTTTGCATCTGAAACCACATGCAATGGCGTATAGGACGGATGGTGGGATTCCCTTGCGGGATTGTTTCTCGCAGCATTATAGCAGCAAATCATCGACCACCTTGGGTTATCTGAATTATTCTGATCCGATCGATGCAGCAAATTAGGGTGGAAAAATATCGCATCCCCTGGCTCCATCACACAATAAACCAAGGGCATTCTTTTCAAGATTTCATTGACTCTTTCCATATCGGCTCCAGCCTGATCGCCAGATAAAACATGATTTATACGCCCACAATGATGTGAGCCTGCAATAACCTGTAAACAACCGTTTTCTCGGGTAGCTGGATCAACTGCAATACTTACACTTGTAAGCAGGGGGCGAAGAACATGATTTTGATACCAATAGCCATAATCTTGATGCCAAGCCCAAGCACCACCAATTTTCGCATCCTTCATAATCATTTTGGAATGATAATGATAAGCCTCGCCCTCAAGAATTTTTTCAACCGAACGAACCATGCGCTCGCATCTGGCAAACATGCCATAAATACCATCACCAGGGTGATTCCAAAGAGAAAGTTTAACTGTACCACCTTCGCCATCCCGTCTTCCAAACGAATGCTTATCGAGTTCATGATCTTCTCTTGCAGACTTGCTTAAAAGTTCAATTTCTTGGGGATCAAAAAAAGATTTTGCAATAACAAAACCATCTTCATGATATCGAGCGATATCAAGATCACTTAGCAATTTTTTGGTCATCAAATCCTCCATATATAATTCATCGCTTTATGCTAATCGATGAGTTGATGGAAGCAACTTTTAAGTGATCAACCCAGAATGGTTTTTCTTCTAGAGAGGTAATCCCAAATAACATAACGATCAAGATCTTTGCCTGCGACAAAAATCACCCTACCCTTGGAACTTTGAGCCATCTTATATGCAAACTGAACATCTTCCGAGGATTGATTCCAGGATGACATCAAAAAAACATTAACAGTGATGCCCTCTCGTGCGCAAAGCATTGCTTCCTTCAAGGTTGCAGCTTCAGTCCTAGGGTCGGGAGGATAAAAAAGATAAAGGTCTTTACCTTCAAAATGTGCAGTTGGTAATCCATCTGTAACAATCATAATCTGCTTGTTGCAAGTATCGGAATTGGCCAATAGATTGCGAGCCTGTTGCAACCCATGCTGAATATTGGTGAAGTGGGGCGGGATATCCATTTCTGTAATATCGGGATCAGACATATCCGCCTTAAGCCTGACCACTGGATCAAAGACAGTCACAGGCTTGGGCATCAATGATACTATTTCAGAACTACTGCGAACCTTTGCAAATGTATACATCTCTACAAAATACAACCTATCCCCAGGATATTCCGAACGAATCAAGCCATCCAATGCCAAACCCATACGCTTCACATTCACATACTGACCATCATACCTCATCGATCCCGACATATCGAGCAATACAACCGTGGCACACTTGGGATTGTTTTTTGTTTTGTTAACCACCAAATCCCCGGCATGAAGATAGTCAGGCATCTTTCCACCAGACCTAACCAGCATATTTACAATTGAAGATTGAATATCAAGGTTGGCAAGGGAATCCCCAAATTCAAAAAGTTTGGTCTTCTGGGTTTCAACCGCTCCTTCACCTGAAACCCCAAGCATATGTCGGCCTGAACGAGAAGCTTTAAGCTGGTCAAAAATTCTTCCTAGAAGTTTAGACTGGAATATTTTATAGGCCTTAGGTGTCAGCTTGAGATTTTTTCCATCTGAATCAATACCCTGATTTTCTTGGATGGCCTTGATCATTTCCTGAATTTGCCTTTGCAATGCATTCAATTGATCCATGTCGCCTGAATCTAAAAACTCAGAAAGTTCATCCATATTAATGACGCCAATCTGGGCGTTTTCCATCGCATCTTTCAATTGTTTTAAAAGCTCATCAATTTTCTCGAGCTCGGCTTTTACTTCCAACCCTTTTGGAACAGAGAGTGATTGCGAGCCTGTGAATTCATATTTGGATGCAAGCTCATCAATTTGATATTTACTGGCCAGAGTTTCAAACACCCCAAGTAACTGGTTTCCAAAAGGAGATTTCTCCCCGCCGGCTTTGTACCAAAGGTCTTCGATTTGATTCAATTGTTCCGATTTGGTCGCCTTCTTAAATTCATCAGCAATACTTTTGGGAGGTTTTAAGTTTCGGTAAGAATCCTCATAATCTTTCTTCGCTTCCTTGATGACCGAATCAGTTTCAAAAGTTTCGAGTATTTTTCTTTTCCTAGCTTCAAGAACCTCGATCAGCCGCTCCATGGTGGGTCCAAATCCCTGGATTTGTCTGGGATCAATTTGAACAGCACGGGCAAGTTGTTCTTCAGTTAATCGCCGCAATGAACCATAATGCATCATGTGTTCAAAAGCAGGGGAAACAAGGTCAGGAGCATCCGAACTTGGGTTCGGAAAACTAATTGGATCATACTTTTGATAGGTATGAACTATGCCGCCAAACTTAGGTTCAGATGCCATTTATGCCACCTCTTTTAGCGTAGTTCATAGCTGATTCGACCGTGCTTTGAAGAACGAGAAATTTTGTCCGATGCATGTAAACCTGCCAACACAAATTCAATGCACGAGGCACGCACTGCATCATTTTCACTGGGATTTACTTCAAAGGTTTTTTCCCAGGCCTTGGGGATCACTTTGATTCTTTCCGCATAGTGGGATGATGGAAGCATATCACCTACTTCAATTTTAACACCTTTACCAAATACTTGTGCTATCTCGTCCAAACCACCCGCATCTACATACTCTTGAAAAACGATTTTTACTGCATCAGCAATTAAAGAATCAAGAATTTGTTTTTCAGACATTTGATGACTTCCCATCAAATCCAACTCTAATTTCCCCAATGACGATGAGGCAAGATGGGAAAGATCACTAATTCTGGGGACTGCAGATTCTTCCTGAAGGCATACCCCCCTACGTCTGGCGCTTGCAATCATGGTTTTATAATTGGCAATGGAAAATCTTGCACTAACTCCAGATTGTTGATCAATAAATTTGGATTTTCGTGCCGACCTGCTTATTTGTTCAACAATCTCTTTCATAAATCTTGGAACAGCTACAGGAAACTCCTTGTCCTCAACGTTACCGGCTTCCTGCTCCATGATTTCAATGCCAACATCCCTATCAAGGGGATAATGGGTCTGAATCAAAGAACCTATGCGGTCCTTTAGTTGGGGGATGACTTTGCCACTGCGGTTATAGGTGGAAGGATTAGCAGAAAAAAGAACAAAAATATCGAGGTCAAATTTGACAGGGTAACCGCGAATCTGTACATCCCTTTCCTCCAAAACATTAAACAACCCAACCTGCACCAACTCGTCCAACTCTGGAATTTCATTCATTGCAAAAATACCTCGATGCATTCTAGGGATTAACCCAAAATGCAACGCATCTTCATTTGCCATGCTTACACCAGAAACCAACTTGCCAGGATCAATTTCACCAATGATATCAGCAAACTTTGTACCCGGTGCCAATCTTTCTGCATAACGATCTTCCCGCTTCCACCAACCGATAGGCACCTGGTCGTCAGGATGTTGCGCAAGAAAATTTTTACCCACCGTGGTAATGGGGTGGTAAGGATCTTCGTGAACAGGGATTGAAGGATGATCAATAAAGGGAATGAATTCATCAAGAAACTGAATCAAAGCACGCATGATCCTACTTTTAGCTTGCCCCTTTTCACCCAGGAAAAGAATATCATGGCTTGCAAGAAGGGCGATTTGCAAAGAAGGTAAAACAGTATTTTCGTAGCCAATAATTCCTGAAAACAAAGGTTCATTATTCTTAAGCGCCTTGAGAAGATTAGACCTTATTTCTTCCTTTACCGGCTTCGATTTCCAACCAGAAGCTTTAAGCTGTTTTAAATTGCTGGGAAGTTCTGAAATATTCATAATAGACCTGTAATTTTAGAGAATAATCCTTAAACCCAACCTTATTGTAATTTAGAAATGAATTTTAAAACAAATATTCAAAAGAATTCTCGAAAATCGTTCAAATTCCTGTTCTTATATTGGAATATATGATTCTAAATTGTAGAAAGCCATGTACCGAAACACCATTGAGATAGAATTAAAGAACATCGAACCTCGACTCTTACTGGTTCCAAGAAAGGTCGTGGATAAGGTTGTATTACACCAACGCAAACTTCCAGCAATTCTGGGCCTGATCTCCGGCCAGTTTTCAAGTGTTGATTCTGTTTGGACTGACTTTGAAACAATCAATTCGATTTCCCAAGACCTTGAATTTGAATTGGAAATCGGTTCCCTGCCATTTGGAAAAATATTGCTCCTTGCAAGAGTTGAAGGCGAAATGCCGGGCAGGTTCAACATCGAGGAACGAAACACCTTGTACTGGCGCAGGATTTTTCACGCAGAGGTCAAATTAAAATTCATCGAACTCAAAGAAAAAGGTCTTTTAACAGAATCAGTAATTGAAAAAAAAATCAAAAGAATCGGTCGAACCATTTTTTCTGAAGCCCTGATGGTGCTTGAACAAGAACACAAAATCTTCCCAGAACAGGATACCGTAGACAAATATATTTCTTTCGCAGCATCATTTGCTGAAATCTATCGTTTTGCAGAAAATCTTCTTACCAACTATTTCCCATCCATCAAAGACTACGAAACCCTGCTATCAATTATAAGAGAAGATGCGGCGGAAGATGTTATTTTCCAGGAAACGCGACTGCCTGGAACCCAAAATCCCCACCCCACTCCTGAAACCCATGCAGAAGAATCCAGCGAATATTTCAAAAGGCTTTCGGAACAGGCTGAAAAAGAATCATTACAAAACAATGCCACTGCATCTGCAATATTATGGACTCAGGCAAATCGTGTCGCCCCCGCAGAATTGTCTCCCAACACCATTGAAAAAGCTCACAAGGAAATCCGGAAACTAGTCAAAAGGCTTCAAGCCGCACTTAATTTTAATTCAAATGATTTCCAAGTCTGGGAATCAGCGCTTCTTCCCTTACTAGATAAGGCAGACCAGGGATCCTCCCCAGTAGAAGCCCGATTGCTTAGAGAACTACAAAGTGCTTGCGAAGATTATGAACAGGAAATATTTCGAATCGATATTTTAGGCTGGGCAATATCATTCGGAAAAAAATCGCTGAAACGCCCGCTTCGCTTTCAAAGACTAATAAAAATCCACCAACGGCTTAAAGAAGCGAGCCTTAATGCAATTACAACACGGCTTGCATTCGCCGATCGAAAAAAACTGGAGACTCTTCTCCAATTGGTTTGGAAACAAAACGAAAAATTGCTCCGGGACGAAATAAGGCCAATCATTGAAAATAATTTACAAGCGGTAGGACTGAAAGGTGAGGGTGCCTTTGGGGAAATTGCAAGGCGAAGATTAGTCGAGGAATTTCTCGACCGCATTATTGAACAAGGCTACCTCAATTACTCCGAATTACGCGATATGATTTCCAGAAACCACCTCAAACTTGAAGATGTCAGAGATGCTGCATCTTTCCTGAAAGGTGATGCACTTCTTACTTTGGATGAAAATCTTTCTGTTCAACTAGATGGTATTTACAGGCGCAGTGATTTTTATCTTCGATGGCTAGAAAAAGCTACGGCATTAAATTTTGGCACCACCACAGGCAGAATTCTCACTAAATTTCTGACCCTCCCTTTTGGGGGCTCTTTTTTACTTATTGAATCTGCGGATTTAATTCGCGACAAAATCTCGGGCGATCGTATTCCCGATTTAACCAGGACCTTAACGTTTATTACTCTTGGTGCGTTCTTTTTTGGCGTCATCAACAATCAATCATTCCGCAACTTGGTGTTTGATTGTCTTCTAATTTTTTGGAAAATAATCAAGTTTATCTTTTACAAAATCCCTTCAACCCTTCTTACTTGGAATCCCTTTTTATTAATTTGGAAAAGCCTACCCGTACAAATAGCGTATTCATTGATACTCAAACCTCTTATATTCACCGAAGCCATCGCAATCTGGCTGCCTAAAACCTACCCATACCATGTAGGGGAAATTGTGCTATTCATTGGATTCACCCTACTTCTTAATTCAAGGCCTGGCAGATTACTTTCCGAATTTGCAATTTCCAGCATGATGACTTTAGGCAAACTCATACAAGATGGATTAATTTCAATTCTCTTCACCATCATGGTCCAAAGTTTCAAGAAAACCATTGAAGGGCTTGAATTTATACTTCAATGGGTAAATGATTGGTTACGACTTAGAGGCCGTGCAAAACCATGGCAAGTCGCACTAAGGGGCATATTGGGATTACTCTGGTCGCCTGTGGCATTTTTCCTCCGCTTTTACACGGTCGTTTTGATCGAACCGGGAATCAACCCTATCAAATTCCCCATCTCTTCAGTCGCAGCTAAATTTACATATCCAATCATAATCCCGCTCACCCCGGAAATCGTCCGCATATTCTCTCCTTTCATGGGTGATGTACTTTCAAACTTATTCTTTGGGACAACTATATGGCTACTTCCCAATTTATTCGGGTTTCTTTTCTGGGAAACCAAAGAAAACTGGGGATTGTATCGGGCTAATAGGCCACAGTCCCTTAGACCAATGGCTGTAGGAACCCATGGGGAAACGATTCCCCAACTTCTTAAATTAGGTTTTCACTCCGGAACCATCCCCAAACTTTTCATGAAATTAAGAAAAGCCGAGCATGAAGCTGTTTCAAGAAGTGATTGGCGCAAAGCAAGAACTCTAAGGCTTGATTTACAAACCATCAAGGAAAGGCTGGCACGCTTTATTGAACGCGATCTGCTCATACCAATGCAACAAAACAACAAATCCTTTGTTAAACCACTTCGAGTTTCAGAAATTTCATTGGGACTCAATAGGATTGAAGCGGAAATGACAGGTATGGACGACAACGGTTATGCATCGTTCAAAATATCTTTGGAATTGATCAATGGAATGCTCATGGGAAGTGTTTCCAAACCGGGCGGAACACTTGCCTTAAACGAACAGCAAAATAGGTGTTTGAGCTTGGGGATCGCAGGATTATATAAGTTTGCTGGAATTGAAGTGTCTAAGGAACAAGTAAACAGCAATTTGCCAAGTTGGGTTACAGATTGGAAAATATCCGACGGAAACCTCGTGCTCTTTTCAGAAAACCAAAGCACGATTCTTGTACCAATTAATACCGGTGAACCACAACCAAAACTACAGTTTAAAAAACTCGAAAACCCCTGTAGTCTTAAAACACTTGATGCAGAGCGGCTTTTATTTTCAAGACAACCACTTACATGGCAAGAATGGTCGGATGGATGGGATCGATCTGCAAACAATCTCTATGTATGGCCACTTTACAATGCGGGAGTGGAACCTGACATTGTTGGGAACGCACCAAATCGAATTCCGTTTGATACAATCATGCGATGGCAGGAAACCCCGGAAGGATCAGATCTAAATCAAGGTTACAAATCTGTTTAAAATGCTATTTTGCAGCCTGCCATTCAAGCCCCAATGTGGTGAATTTTTCGCGCTTAGCAAGAACTTCCCAAGGACTTCCAGCCGTAGTTTTGACCAAAGTTTCCATCGTTTTGGAAGATTCTTTTGCAAGTTTTTTACCCGCACTATCACCCTGCAACTTTGCTGTTGCTGCCAACTTCCAACCGCCATGAATCTTTGGATCCATTGGAGGGAGTTCTTTGCGCATTTGACCAAGCATTGACTGGTATTCATAAAGATAGGCAATTTGGGCCTCCAGCCGTGCTCGTATAAAATCATAATTTGCCTGCCATCGCTTGCTTTCAGCATCTTTCATTTCTTCATTTTTCTTTAAGTCTTCAAGAGCTTCCTGCAGATTAACAAACATGCGAGCAACCTCTTTTTCATCATTCTCAATACCAGCCTTGAAAGAAATTTCATTGGCTGGAGCACGATATCCATCCTTGAGCACATTTAAGTTTACTTTGGCAATTCTTCTTTTATCATCAACTTCTTTTTTAATATCAGCAGGTGCAGGAAGATTAGATATAACCCAAAGCTCGATACGTGCCTTTTTCACATTTTTTTGCAAGTCCGTTTCAGGGCCATCTGCTTTTGCATATTCTTTAATAATCTGATCAGCAATCGGCGGAAGATATTCCAATCGAATTGAGTTATCTATTTCAGATGCTTTTACCGGAGGAGTTCCAATCTCCTCAAGCACCGATTTAACAAGTGCTATGCCTTCTTTATTAACAGGCTTCAAACCAGTAATAGCAAGCTTGGGGGGCATGGGCTCTGAAGGATCGAACTCTGCGCCATTATCCTTTAACTCACCGTACATCTTAGGCGTTTGCTTGAACTTTTGTTCTGTTGCAAGCACTTCAACATTTTTTACAGTAGCCTCAAAAAGCTTATCAATCGGAATATTATCCCCCTGCTTTTGTATCTGGCCTTGCACACCTTTTTGCAAAGCGTCCACGAAACCATCTAAAAACACCCCCAACGGTTCACCATCTGTTTCCATTGAACGCTGTTCAGCGGCGCATGCAGTAATAACTTGGACTCCTGGTGGCACCACCTTGATAACTTCCTCCATTTTTGCACTCATTGGTTGGCCACCTGGTCGCTCGACCCCAATGGTTGGACTAAATCTGCAAACATCAAGGACCAAAATCTTCTGATGAGCGGCACAAGTTTCAAGTTCTTTGTAAAGCCAGGACAACGGAATCAGGCTGGCAGGATCTGTAAGGTCACCCTCGATGGGAGCAAGATAAACCTGACCATCATTTTCAACAGCATGTCCAACAAACACCAACATCAAATGATCCTGCTTCCTGGATGTTTTTAAAAAATCGGTGATTGTGCTCTCAACAACAGATCTTGTAGGCGGTGCAGGATTATCCTTGGCAGCATCACTTAGGTGAATTATTTGGTTTTGAGGCACCCTCATCTGATTGGTCAGATATTTGGTAATGGCTGGAATATTCTTCATCCCTTGCACCATCAAACCATACTGAGTTGGGTTGGCATAAAGGTAATTGTGAATGCTTACCACCAAGGCCCGTCTAGGAAAGGGTAAAGTTGAACTAACTGTAGGATTATTCTTTTTACTTTTACCAGATGCTTTACCACTTTCTGTATCAACAGCGGGACCATCTTTGTCGAGACTTTTGGATTTACCGTCCCCATTAGAAGCAACCACTTCTCCAGAATTTTCTTTCAATTTTTCCTTAAGAAACGGCATAGCCATCACAACAACAACACCTAGAATCCCCATAAAAAACATAACAAGAACTGGAACAAACCAACTGACTTTTTTCTTGCGGTACTTCGAAGAATACGAAGGATCATAATTCTCATCCGTTAATCCAAATTGATTTGTTACCGATTGGGCACCCAAATGATTCATGGGTACTGGCGGAACTACAGGTAAAGGAGGAACGCCGGTACGTCCACCTGCTAGCACTGGGGGAACGACCGGAGCTTTGGAACTTTGCCGGGGTTGATTTGTTTTTACGCTAGATTGAGGTTGGGAAATATTAGGCTTTATTTGCATCGCCATATTGCAAAATTTACAGCGAATAACTTGGTTTACCCACTGGGTCGGAACCTTAAGAACTTTTTTACATCCAGGGCATGTGGCATTAATAGCGGTAGACATTTTTAAACCTTTAAAAACAGGAAATCATTTCCTGATATCAAGAGCAAAAGCTGTATATATCATAACCTCTAAAATTAAGACGGTGAACGATAAACTTTTGTTTCAGGATTTTTTATTATTATTGGCAAAACAAAAAAAGAAGGCAGTTTATTCAAGAACTAAAGCATCTGCATTAAAAACCGGGCCATCAACACAGATTCTTTTATAATCCCAGCCTTGTTCCGCCTTTACTTTTACAACACAACTAAAACAAATCCCCAAGCCACAGGCCATTGGTGATTCAAGTGAAACATGGCAAGGGATATTTTCCTCAAGTGCCAACTTACACAAGGCATGAAGCATGGGTTCAGGGCCACACCCATACCAATGATCTGCCTTAGGCAATGTTTTGAGTAATTCTGTTACCCTTCCATGGAATCCCCTTGACCCATCGTCTGTTGTGCAAAACAATTCCAAACCAATACTTTCAAAATGGTCAACGCCAGCAAGAAAAGATCCAGAGCGGACACCATAAATCATGGTGATTTTTTCCAAAGTTTTTTTGAGTGAATCCCCACCATAAGCTTTTATGCCCAGCAATTGTTTCCCAAATGCAAGGAAAGGAGTCTGTCCAATCCCACCTGCAATAAAAGCGACGTGCTTTTTTTCTGAAAAAATCGGAAAAGGCTTGCCCAGAGGCCCCCAAATTTCAATTGATTGGCCTGGAACAACAGCAGGGAGAAGAGAGGTCATTTTACCTAGTTCGAGGTAAACGATTTCAATTCCTATAGATTCACCCTGATCATCAAGAATTGTGTCGTAGAGGGCAAAAGGCCTACCTAATAGAGGATCATTTCCACCGGGTAGCTTGATCATCACAAATTGCCCCGGCCTAATTAGGGAGGCGATTTTGGGACAATTCAGCCTTATCAGGTGCGTCTTACTGGCAATCGTGCACTGATCAACAACTTCGGCGTTTTCTTGAAACATAGAATCATTCCTGCTCGATGGTTTGATCCGCAATTTTAATAAGCGAACTCAATTCCCAACTTTTCAATTTGCGTGCCTTTCCTTTAGGTAACCTATCCAACCTGATAGAGCCGATCGATACCCTTTTCAGTCTGATAACCTTATGGCCCAACTTGGCAAGCATTCTTCTGATTTCGCGGTTTTTTCCTTCGCAAAGGGTGATTTCAAGCCAAGAGCTTTCGCCCTGCCTTTTTAAGATCCGAACCTTTTTAGCCTTGAGTTTCCCCTCACTAGACCAAATCCCCTTAACCAATTTTTGCATATCTTCATTTTTGGGGAGGCCCGCTACCTGTGCATGATAAGTTTTCTCAACCCCAAATTTAGGATGCATCAACTTCTGAGCAAATTCGCCATCATTCGTAAGAAGCAGTAAGCCTTCACTATCTTCATCCAACCGGCCTACCGTGAAAATTCTTTCAGTAACATGAGGTAGAAGGTCTTTTGCCAACGGCCTGCGGGCGGGGTCATGGTTGGTACAAAGATACCCCTGCGGCTTGTTGAGAAGCCAATAAACATGTTGCTCGGAGCTAAGATCTTGGCCATCAACAGTAACCACCTCGCCGGGACGCACCCGGGCGCTAAGATCGCGCACTACAACTCCATCAATTTTAACTTTCCCTCGTTGGATAAGAATTTCGCAATGCCTGCGAGAATCAACACCTGCATGTGCAAGATATTGGTTTAGTCTCTTGGCTTTTTGAACAGGTTCTATTGGTTCTTTCATTATATTTTCCACTTTTTCAAACTATTAATAGTCTTCATCAAACACCAAGCTGGGCTTTTAGTGCCCTAAGTTCTTCACGAAGAGTTTTAACTTCCTCCTGCAAACTACTAACCAAATCCCGCAACTCTACCGCATCATTATTTCGCCTGCTAGCTGGAAGATCATCATCAGCAACCGAAATAGCAGTACTTCTAATCCTAGCTATTTCATCGGGAGAATGAAACCCATGGGTGACTCTTGCACCGCGAACGCCCTTGGGATCAACCCATAAAATCAATTTTCGTGCTGCAAGTGAATCCAAAGCTTCGCGTAAATCTTCAAGGGAATCGAACGTTTCCATTCTGCCTGCCCTAGTGCGTAGCAAACCCTCTGTTTGCGGTCCTCGCAACAAAAGTTCCCCAAGAACGGACATATCACGTTTACTTAGATTCCATTTTGTATACAACTCATGCTGCCAGCGTTCTACCCTGCCTCCGCGCACCATGGAAATCAATCCCTTGGCAATACAATTGCGAATCCCAGTTTCGACTTGATAGTCCTGAAGATTCATAACAGGATCGCGGTTGGATTTTTGATTGGCAGCATTAACCAAGGCGTTCAATGAAAGAGGATAAGCCTCAGGAGTCGTTTTGGCCTTTTCGATTAATACACCTAAGATTCGGCGTTCTAGAATATCCAAGGCCGGCCATATTTGCTCGGTCACCGACTCTTTTTCCATGCTGTTTTCTTGATTTTCCACAACTATACCCTTATTAAATGGTTTCTCTATGCTTTTGAAAGTATATTCAAGACTGGGCAGTTGAAGCCATGCTAATTGCATTTATGCACAAAAAGATAGATACCCATGGCTCGTTTGCTTCCATAAAACTAAAAAAGAGTGGCGATACAATCCCGAAATGCTGGAGTTTTAAATGGACCTTCATGAATTGATCGTAGAATTACGCGAAGTAAATAAATCGAAAATCGTACTGCTTGTTGCAGATGGATTGGGTGGTTTGCCCATGACTCCGGGTGGAAAAACCGAACTTGAATCTGCCAGCACTCCAAACATGGATACCCTTGCACGAGAGGGGATTTGTGGCCTGAGTATACCTGTATTGCCTGGAATCACTCCAGGAAGTGGCCCCGGACATCTGGGATTGTTTGGCTATGATCCCCTTAAATATCGAATCGGACGAGGAATTCTTGAAGCCTTGGGGATTAATTTCGAAGTTGGTAAAAATGATGTCGCGATTCGCGGAAACTTTTGCACCATAGATTCCGATGGAAAAATAACCGATCGTAGAGCAGGCAGACCCACCACCGAACAATGCGTGGCGATGTGTAAAAAACTAAAGCAGATCAAAATCCCAGGCGTCGAGATTTTTGTTGAACCAGTCCGCGAACACCGTTTTGTAGTTGTTTTTCGTGCTACAGGATTGGGTGACCGCATCAACGACACCGACCCTCAACAAGTTGGCTTAAAACCACTTACAGCAAAGGGTGAAGACCCCGCTTCCCAAAAAGCTGCAGAAATAACCAATAAATTTGCTCATCAAGCTAGCTTGGTACTTGCTCAAGATTCTCCAACAAACATGATCACCCTGCGTGGTTTTGCAACATTTCCCAAAATTGCAACCATGGAACAGGTATACGGCCTTAAATCTGCCGCAATTGCTGTTTATCCCATGTATAAAGGGCTGGCCCGACTAGTGGGCATGGATATCTTAAACGCTGGTAGCTCTCTCTCTGATCAAGTTGAAACACTAAAAAAGTCTTGGAACGACTACGACTTCTTCTTCCTGCATTACAAGTACACTGACAGCACAGGTGAAGATGGAAATTTTCAGGCCAAAGTTGAAATGATTGAGAAGCTGGATGCTGCGATTCCCTCGATCAAGTCCTTAAAACCCGATGTGTTTATAATTACCGGCGATCACAGTACACCAAGTAAACTCAAAAGCCATAGCTGGCATTCGGTACCAACCTTGATATCTGCTGCAAGCTGCAGGACTGATGGTGTTACAGAATTTGGCGAGTCGTATTGCCTGCAAGGAGGCTTGGGGCATTTTGAAGCCAAATATTTGATGAGCCTTGCAATGGCCCATGCAGGCAAGCTTGGGAAATACGGGGCCTAACATGAATCGTTGTAAATCCAAAAACATATCGCTTTCGCAACCAGCTTGCTAAGCGATATGTTTAAATTTCGAAAACTAATTAAAGATCGTCATCATTAATCTTGGGCAAAGGCTTGGAGGGTTGCTTTTTGTTAACCTTCTCTGCTTTCAACCGCAAAAAAGACTGAATAAAAGCGGTTATATCACCATCAAGAACCTCAAAAACTTGTGCGGTGTGATGCTCGGTTCGAACATCTTTGGCAAGTGTGTAAGGCTGCAAAACATAATTACGAATCTGATAACCCCATGCAACCTCACCCTTTTCATCATAAAGCTTTTCGACCTCGGCTTTTCTTTTTTGCTCTTCAATCCGATAGAGCTTGGCCTTTAGAAGTTTCATCGCAAGATCATCGTTTTTATGCTGACTTCTTTCGCTACGGCTCTCCGCAGCAATCCCGGTAGGCAAATGAATATAACGAACTCCACTTTCAGTTTTGTTCTGATGCTGCCCCCCCGGACCACCACTTCGAAAAGTCTGCCTTTCCAAATCATCCGACCGAATTTCGATGTTAATATTCCCATCGATTTCAGGCATCACATCGACTGCAGCAAAAGAAGTATGCCTCTTGGCATTGGAATCAAACGGACTGATTCGGACAAGGCGATGAACACCCGCTTCGCTTTGAAGATTTCCGTAGGCAAAATCCCCTAAAATATGAAGCGTTGCGTTTCTTATACCCGCCTCTTCATTTCGAAGCTCATCGACAATCTCCGTTTTATAACCATTCCTTTCAGCCCAGCGTGAATACATGCGAAGCAACATTTGTGCCCAATCGCAAGCCTCGGTACCACCGCCTCCCGCCTGTATTCGAAGATATGCATTGCTGGCATCCTGCGGTCCATTCAACATGGAACGAAGTTCAAATTCAGCAAGGTTGGCATCGGCTTTATCCAACTCCAACGCTAGATCACTTTCCAAAGAAGAATCTTCTGCACAGAGTTCTGCAAGTGCTCCAATATCCAGATTGGCAGATTCGATTTCCTCGTATGGTTTCAAAAGGCCGTTGAGAGGTTTTAATGCATTGATGGTTTGTTGGGCCTTATCCTGATTATTCCAAAAATCAGATGTACCCATAAGATCTGTCAAAGTTTGTCTTTGTGTTTTTTTTCCAGCAATGTCAAAGAGAGTCCCGCAATTGGGTCAACCTGATGGTCAGATTTTCTACGCGTCTTTTCAATTCACTATTCATACTGCGATCCTTCAATTATTACAGAAATATAATTCCCTAAATAAAAAACAAAATCAATCTGCCTTCTTATCTCATAATATCATATTATTAGGAATCATTATTAGATCCTCAACTAAAGGGTAACGACAATGGAATTTCAAGGAAAAACAATTTTGGTAACTGGTGGTGGAAGCGGTATCGGATTGGCTTCTGCCCAGGCATTTCACAACCTTGGCGCCAAGGTTGCCATCTGTGGAAGAAATAAAACCAAACTTGATAAGGCTGCAGTTCTTATCTCAAAATCCAAAGAAAGAATTTTGGATTTGGCTTGTGATGCTGGCAAACCAAAAGATGTTGAAAACACCATCAATTCTACAATCAAGGCATTCGGCCCGATTGATATTTTGGTTCACTGTGTTGGCATGAATCTGAAAGAACGATCTTTCCATGAGCTTAATCCAGAAAGTTGGCGATCCTTGGTGGAAGGAAATTTAGACAGTGCGTACTATGTCTTTCATGAAGTTTTAAAAGGAATGAGACCCAGAAAAACAGGCTTGGTGATAGTTGTAAATTCCATCTCCGGATTGCGAGGAAATCCCCTGGGTGGCCCTGGTTATGTGGCAGGAAAATTCGGCCTAACCGGCTTGGTGACTGCAACCGCTGCGGAAGAATCTAAAAACAACATCCGCTTTTGCAGTATTTTCCCGGGAGAAGTAAACACCCCAATCCTCGAAGCCAGACCGAATCCCGTTTCTGAAGAGCATAAAAAAGCTATTTTGCAACCCGAGGATGTCGCTCAAAGTGTTTTATTTATAGCACGATTACCTGAGCACGTGGTTATCCCTGAGCTTATTATTATTCCTTCAAAAGCTACTTATATTTGATTGAAAAATCGAAATTCATGCTTGAACAACATCAATAACCACAGCAGAGGTATTGTCAGTCGATCCATTTTCCAATGAAATCTGACAAAGTTTAAGCGCAAGGCCTTCCAAAGGTTCCGTTGCAAGATAATGTTGAAGATCAGCAAAATTTATACTGCCTGACAATCCATCTGAACAAATCAAATATCTCTGCCCAGGAACAACATGATGGATAAAAACATCTGGCCCACCAGTGAGATCTTTTGCGCCAAGGTATTTATAAATCCTATTTCGAAAAGGATGCGTCGCAACTTGCGCCAATGTAATTGAACCAGCGATATAAAGTGCATGTGCAAAGGAATGATCTGCTGTTATCAAAGATAATTTTTGATCCTCCATTACATAGCACCTGCTATCACCAAGATTTGATATCAATACATTTGGGGTATTTTCGCGGTAAAACAGCCCAACCATGGTGGTCCCCATGTTCAAAAGCTTTGGGTTGTTTCGGGAAAGATTCAACAAAGATTCATTGGCTGAAATATAACCATGTTGAATAAGGGCAGTATCTCCAACTTCTGAACCGTCCAAAAATGGGCCTTGGTCAAAAACTTCCTGCTCGATACTTTTGATTGCTTCCGTACTTGCGACTTCCCCTGAAGCATGTCCCCCCATCCCGTCTGCTACCAAAGCTAGAAACAATCCATCAGCCATGGTAAATTTAATTGCATCTTCATTATTAGATCGAAGCCCCTGAAGTGACTCAGCAGAGACTTTAAACTCAATTGCCATCAGTAATAAGATTCCTGCATAAACAATAGTCAGAAGCTTTGTCTTAGCATAATTTATGATCATCTTCTATAAACAATTATTTATTTTAAAAATTGAATATTAAAGAGAATTGATCAAATTATTCATCCGGATATCAATTGTTATTGCTAAGATATAATAATGATGAATTAGCAAGGAGATTAATTATGCCTATCGAAATGGGACTCAGAAGGATTATCATCAGTGAAATTCATGAACAACAAGTAATTGTTTTGAAGGAAGTGGAAGGCGAAAGAAGCTTTTCGATTCAAATTGGAATTTTTGAAGCTACAAGTATTGATCGCAAAATAAAAAAAATCCCTTCACCGAGACCTTTAACCCACGACTTATTGTGTCAAACAATAACAAGTCTAGGTGGTGAACTTCAAGAAATTCAAATCAATGAACTCAAAGACAAAACCTACTTTGCCACCCTTAAAATAAGGCAAGATGGGAAGTTTGTGGAAGTCGACTGCCGTCCTAGTGATGCCATCGCCCTCGCAGTGACAATGGATGTTCCAATTTTTGTTTTTGAGGAAGTTTTAGAGCAAATCAGCGAAGATATTTGATGGCTTTTGCCCCATTTGAACCAAATCCACAATTCTAGTAGCCCATATTTAAGCTTTTTCTTTCATCTTCCGATAAAAATGGTCTAGATCGAATCGTTAAAAACCTTTATACGATCATTCCTTGAGGCAGCTGAACTTTTAATTTTATGAAGTCTTGTTTAATTTCAACTCTGCTTCATTTTTTTCAGTATTGGTTTTTGGGGGATATCTTAATGCCAGTTTCTTCGACCGCAAGAATTCATCCAAGTGCAATTATCTCTTCCGATGCTGAAATCGGGGAAAATGTAGAAATTGGCGCACTCGCCATTATTGATGGTCCGGTAAAAATCGGCCACGGCACCCAAATCAAACCAGGCGCAAAGCTATTTGGCAATCTTTCCCTAGGTTCTAAAAACATCGTTTATAGTGGCGCAATTCTTGGAGAAGCTCCACAGCATATGAAATATGATGGTGAACCCACCAAAACCACCATTGGAAATAACAACATTATCCGGGAAGGCGTTACGGTTCACCGGGGAACAACCTCTTCAAATGAAACGGTGATTGGGAACGGAAACTTCTTGATGGCTAACAGCCATGTTGCACACGACTGCAGGGTTGGTAATGGATGTATACTTGCCAACGGGGCCCTTATGGGAGGGCACTGCGAGCTAGAGGATGGTGCTTTTTTATCAGGGAACAGTGCAGTCCATCAATTTGCCAAGGTTGGTAGGCTGGCGCTTTTAAGTGGCGTTTCTGCCACCACCAAAGACATTCCACCTTTCATCATAGTACAGCGAATTAATGTGGTTTCTGGTGTAAATGTAATTGGAATGCGCAGAGCAGGCATTTCACATACCAATATCGATGGCATACGCAAAGCCTTCCATATTATTTACCGGGAGGGCTTACTGTTGCCACAATCACTGCTCAAGGTTGAAAAAGAATTAGGCCACATTCCGGAAGTGGCTGAGTTCGTGGCTTTCATTCGTGCTGCGACCAGGGGTATCAGCCTTGAAACAAATCGACTTGAAGCTGCTTAGCAACTAATTTTTAGCTTCTAATTCCTTAACAAGTTGAGCCAGTAATTCTGGCTTGTCTTGGTCTAACAAGTGTTTGATTCTAGATTCAGGAATTTCAAGCTTTTTCATGGTTTCAACTATAGTTATCCAAACTTTTTCTCTTTTTTTGCCACTGCTTAGATACAGTTCTCCTACAAGTTCAGCCAATCGCTGATGCGCAATGGGATTTTGGTTATCGTAAAATCGCTTGATGACTTTTTGCTGGTAGGGACTGAAATCGCGTGCCACTTTAAATACTCCCGTACATAATTTCCTAATCCGAGTATTCATTACTGACGTATGCTCTTATGAATATATACCACAGAATTGCTTTAGCGATAAATTTGATTTTCTAGTTTTTCTATAAAATTGTATACTTCGCTAGGTTTATAAAAGTGAAAATACCGGAGGTTTTAACTTGCGTGCTGTTATTCAACGAGTATCAATGGCCAAAGTCACGGTTGAAAACCAGACCATTGGTGAAATTCAAAGGGGTTTATTAATCCTTTTAGGAATAACAAATGGTGACACTGAAGAAAAAGCCTGGTGGCTCGCCGAAAAAGCTGCAAGTTTAAGAATTTTTCCTGATGAAAATGGGAAAATGAACCTCGACCTTGTAGAATCCGGTGGATCTATTTTAGTCATTAGCCAATTCACCCTTTACGGAGATTGCTCTAAGGGCCGAAGGCCAAGTTTCCTAACTGCAGCAAGGCCTGAAATTGCTGAACCTTTATACGAACAATTCATCCGAAAATTAAGATTACTGGGAATTAACACCCATACTGGAAAATTTGGCGTTGATATGAAAGTTGAACTGGTTAATGATGGTCCTGTAACCTTGATTGCTGACGCCTAAATAGCGCAAAAAATGGAGTATCAAAAATGTCCAACGGCATGTTTCGGCGAAAATCTCTTGAGAGAGTGATGGCAGATTCTGAAAGTGGCCACAATCTTAAACGCATTCTCGGTCCTTGGGCCTTAACTGCCCTAGGCATTGGAGCCATCATTGGCACGGGAATTTTTGTATTGGTAGGTAAAGCTGCCCGTGATGTCACTGGCCCTGCCCTTATGCTCTCTTTTGTATTTGCTGGCCTTGCGTGCATTTTCTCCGCACTTTGTTATGCAGAATTTGCATCCATGGCCCCAGTTGCTGGTAGTGCCTACACTTACGCATACCTTACTCTGGGCGAATTGATGGCATGGATTATAGGTTGGGATCTGGTTCTCGAATATGCCGTCGCAAGTTGTACCGTAGCACATGGATGGTCCAAGTATTTCCAGGATATACTCAAGCAATTTGAGTTCCATATACCAACAGCTCTTACAAACGCACCTTTTGACATCGCCAAAGGTGGCGAAGTGGTTTCAACAGGTTCTATCCTCGACCTTCCCGCAGTTGTTATTTCAATTATCATGACCTTGATTTTGGTACGGGGTATCCGGGAAAGTGCCCTCATTAATGGCCTTATGGTTGTTTTAAAACTTGCCGTCGTTTTCTTTGTTATTTTTGCAGGTATACCGCATATTGTTACTTCCAACTGGACGGACAATTTCGCGCCATTCGGATATGGTGGCTTGAGCTTTTTTGGGAATTTGGTCTGGGGAGATATCAACCCTGCAACCAATGCTCCTTCTGGGGTTTTAGCTGGTGCTGCACTTATTTTCTTTGCCTATCTTGGTTTTGATGCTGTTTCCACAAGCGCTGAAGAAGCCAAAAATCCGAAGCGAGACATGCCCTTCGCAATTATTGGCTCTCTTTTAATTTGCACGGTACTCTACATTGCAGTTGCTGCGGTTTTAACAGGTATGGTTAACTACAAGGATATTCCAAAGGAAGCACCTGTTGCCAATGTTTTTGCCCAAGTTGGTATGCCATGGGCCAGGTTACTTGTGTCCATTGGCGCATTAACTGGGATTACCTCAGTTCTTCTGGTCATGATGTGTGGACAACCAAGAATTTTTCTGGCGATGGCTCGTGACGGCCTTCTTCCTGAAAAGTTTTTTGCTAGCGTTCACCCCGTTTATCAAACACCTTGGCTCGCAACCCTTCTAACCGGCCTTATTGTTGCCTTAGGTGGCAGCTTACTTCCACTTGATGTCCTTGCTGAACTTACCAACATTGGAACCTTGTTTGCATTTGTTGTGGTGTGCGCTGCGGTGCTGATTTTAAGATTCAAGGATCCCAATGCACCTCGGGCTTTTAAAGCACCACTAGGGCTGTTTTGCCCAATAGGGGGAATTCTTTTATGTTTGGTGCTCATGTTCTCCCTAGGTTGGGAAAACTGGGTCAGGCTTTTAATTTGGCTTGTAATCGGCATTGTGATTTACTTTGTTTATGGCTTTCACCACAGCAAACTTCGCATTGAAGACAACAAAAAGCTTGCCCAAAAGTTTTAAGTATGGACAACAAACAATTTCAACAGCGCTTAGGCCTTTTCGACTCCACAATGCTTGTTGCTGGAACCATGATAGGCTCAGGTATTTTCATTGTGTCTGCGGATATAATCCGCGATGTCGGGTCACCGGGAAGCCTTTTACTAATTTGGATTTTAACGGGTTTCATGACAATCCTGGGTGCTCTCAGTTATGCAGAACTCGCAGCCATGATGCCTCGCGCTGGTGGGCAGTATATTTATCTTAAAGAAGCTTTTGGCCCATTATGGGGCTTCCTTTATGGTTGGAGCCTTTTCCTTGTGATCCAAACAGGATCCATTGCAGCAGTTGCAGTAGCTTTTGCTAAATTTCTGGGCGTCATAGCACCAAATCTTGGTACCGGCGAAGAGGCTCAAATCATCAACTGGAGTGGATTAAATCTGGTAATTTCTCTTCCTCTACCCTGGCTTAAAGAACCTCTTGTCATTTTCAAACGCACTGAATTTGCGATCACTTCAGGCCAAATAATTGCAGTTGCAATCATTGCCTTTCTCACACTTCTTAATTGCAGGGGCATCAAGGAAGGAAAATGGATTCAGAACCTTTTCACAGTCATCAAAACTTTAAGCCTTATTATTTTAATTATTCTGGCATTTAGTATCGGAGCAAACAGTGCTGTGATTAAACTTAACTTTACAGACCTTTGGGCAGGATCATTCTCCACTGATCGTTTTAATGCCATATCAGAATTAGTGGGTGGGGCACCTTGGCTTATTGCTTTCATGGTTGCTGGCGGCGCCATGGTCGGCTCTTTATTTAGTGCAGATGCCTGGAATAATGTTACCTTTACCGCGGGCGAAATCCGTAATCCCAGTCGTAACTTACCTCTTAGTTTGATACTCGGAACTGGCTCTGTCATCCTACTGTATCTTTTGGTTAACCTTGCCTACCTCTGTGTTTTACAAGCAAACGGCAGCCCTCTGGTCAGCGTCCAACTTAGAGCTGAAATTGAAGAAGGTATTGCAATCAGAAAGGAATACGCTGCGGAAGCCAGTTATCTTTTGGCAACCGCAACACGCCTTGAAAGCGAATCTGTTTTTCTAAAAGCAAGAGCCGCATTACTTGACAAAGAAGGCCAAACAACAAATGCAAAAAGACTAGCAATAAACGCTGAATCCAAACTTGCCGAATCCACTTCCTTTAAAATTAAATCAGAAATTGCCAAGGATGCGAGCATTTCAGCAAATGAGGAAACAAACCGAAGGCTCAACGAACGAATCATTAGAAGCACTCCAGAACTGGGGATTTCTCATGCGCGGGATGATCGGGTGGGAACCGCAATTCTTCAGATGATTTTTCCGAAATATGGCACGATTGCGATGGCAATTGCCATCATGATTTCCACTTTTGGATGTGTTAACGGCATGATTTTAATGGGGTCAAGGCTGTATTATGCCATGGCTCAAGATGGCTTATTTTTCAAATCTGCAGGCGAATTAAACACCAAGGGCGTACCTGCATTTGGCTTAATATTGCAAGGCGCTTGGTCTATCCTTTTGGTTTTCTCAGGCACCTACATAGAACTGCTAGATTATGTTATTTTTGCGGCACTACTATTTTATGCCCTGACAGTTTCAGGATTATTTGTTTTACGCCGAACAAAACCCCACGAAATTCGCCCTTATAGGGCTTGGGGCTATCCATTACTACCTTTAATTTATATTTTGCTCTGTATCATCGTGATGATTGATTTGTTAATCGTAAGGCCGGAATACACCTGGCCTGGTTTGATTATCGTAGCTTCTGGGATTCCAGTTTTTTACTTTTGGCAACAAAGGAATCCGCATACCATTTGAGTAATCATGCAAATTCAAGAAATCAAATTCAGTCTTCTTTCTATTCCAACCAACCCACCAAGGTCTTCCACTTCCGAAATCGCCTCAGGGAGAAGTGATAAAATCACCACCCTTGTTGTGCAGATAAAGACAAAATCCGGCATCGTGGGTATTGGCTTTGCTTATTCGCTGCAAGGCGGGGGCAAGGCAATGCTTGCGCTGGGGCAGGAAGATTTGGCACCGATCTTAATCAATGAAAACGCTTTAGATAACGAAAAATTGGCAGCCAAGGTTTACTGGCGCACACAAACAATCGGCAGAACCGGATTGGTTCAGCAAGTTTATTCCGCAATCGATATAGCCCTTTGGGATATCAAAGGCAAGGCTGCCAATCTGCCTTTGCATAAATTACTGGGCGGATTTAGGGAATCCATCTCTGCTTATATCTCTCACACGGGATGGCTCTGGATGAGCGTCGGACAAATAATCGACCTCTCAAAACCATTTTTAGATCAAGGGGTCATGGGGCTTAAAGTGAAGGTTGGCGCCAACCCTCAAAGCGATATCGAACGCATTGGGAATCTGCGCGAAGCAATGGGGGAAGAAATTTGGATGGCCGTTGATGCCAACGAACGCTACGACACCGGCACGGCTCTTGCCATGGGGAATTTTTTTCAAGATGAAATTGGAGTAGGTTGGTTTGAAGAACCTATTATTTGCGAAAATATCAAGGGCCATGCTCATCTTTCAAACAAGTTGGACATCCCGATTGCCGCTGGCGAAATGCTTTTTTCCAAAGAAGAGTTTCACAACTATGTTGAAAAAAGTGCTCTCGACATTGCCCAGCCCGATATCACCCGTTTGGGGGGAATCACCAACACTTTAAAACTTATTCATTACTGCGAAAGCCAGAATATACCCGTAAGCCCTCATTTATTGCCCGAATTGGCAGTTCATCTTGGGTGCGGCCTGGCTCAGGTAACCTCGGTAGAATACATGCCTTGGTTTGAGCCTCTCTTTAATGAATACCCAAAATTTAAAGCAGGCAAACTTGTACCCCCAGACGGCCCAGGTATAGGCCTTAGCCTTTCCGAAAAAGCCCTACAAGAATTCTCCGCAAGCTAACCACGCTTCCCAGCTTTACAACACACCCGAAATCCATCTTGCATCATTTAATATTTGATGTAATGACCTCCATTTGATTCTTGATTGAGTTAAGGGTTTCATGGAGCAACAAATTGGCAGATTCTCAAACAACGATCCTAGATTTAAGAAAAAAAATGGCTGACTTTGTGACAGCAAGGGACTGGGAACAATTTCACGATCCTAAAAATCTTGCGATGGCCCTATGCGCAGAATCTGCAGAATTACTTGAACATTTCCTTTGGATCTCTCCTGAAAATTCAAAGCTTGCTGTCTTGGATCCAAGTAAACGCAGAGAAGTCGCTGAAGAAATCGCAGATGTCACATGCCTGATCATGGCATTATGCAACTGCATGAATCTTGATCTTTCTGATTCTATAAATGCCAAAATGCTGAAAAACGAACTTAAATATCCTGCAGACAAGTGTCGCGGATCCTACAGGGCACCAGGGGCCAAACATTCTCATGAATAATTCCATGTCAAACAAAAACTGCTTTGCCTTCATATTGATCTTTGCTGGAGCATACTTTTCCCTTGCTCAGGTTCCGGGCACCCTGCCCATCGACTCAGACAAAGAAACCCCCACCTTAAAATCAGATGAAGGGAGCCAAGTTTCAGTTATCACCCGCTTTGTTGATAACCCTGAAATCGGGAAACCTTGCACCATGGAAATCACCTTGAAAAACCTTGGCACCCTGCCTCTTGAAGAACTCATTCTGAGTCAGGAATGGAAAACCAAACCTGAAATTTTAGAGGTGAGCCCTAAACCTTTAATCCAAGAAAACAAATGGACATGGGAAATACCAGAGCTACAACCTGGAACGGGCAAAATTTTTCAATTCAAAATTCTTGCTATCGAAAAAGATAATTTGAACTTTAAACCAGCGGTTGCTTACAAAGTTGCAACCTTAAAGAAAAACACCGAGAAGAAAGATGGCCTACTGGTACAGGTTCAAGGCCCTCAGTGGGTGAGACGCGGCCAAAGGGCTGTTTTTGAAATTGTGGTTGCCAACTTGGGCTTAATTCCTGCAGAAAATGTAACCATCCGTGACAAACTCCCACAGGGACTAAGACACCCAGAAGGCGAACTCATCGAAGCAACTCTTGGAGATATCCCTGCTGGACAAACCAAATCCATTCGCCTTGAAACTCTAGCCGTGGAAAATGGTAAATTCTCCCAGAACATTCAAGTTGCATCAAACAATGGTGAAAAAAAGCTTTATCAATCAGACATCTCCGTCAGTGATGGGCAGATTAATCTTCAATGGAAAAAGTCATGGGAAGATACAGCTAAAGGCGAACTCGAGATGATTCTCGAAGCTAAAATCGATTCAATAAAAACCGGAAATATCCAATTAGCGGTACAAACTTTAATTCCTGAAGGATTGGAAATTATTGGCAGCAACCCCCAGGCGAGATATGAATCAACTTCATCTGCAAACAAATTACTTGTTTGGAACAGCCCGCAAATCACGGGCGGGAAATGGTCTGCCAAACTTCGCTTAAAAGCTGCAAAACCAGGAGATTGGCAATTAAATGCAAAGGCTTCCATGGAAAATAGCGCTGATACATCTTCGATGTTTTTAGTACGAATCGAGGGAACTTCCGAGATACAAGGTGGATTCGCACCCAACACCATAAAAACTAACTTGGGAAGTGAAAATGAAATCAGGTTCGTATTAAAAAACAATGGCTCCATCGATTTAAAAAACAACAGTGTTCGGTTTCTTTTCCCAGACGGCATAGTTCCTTTGGCTTGGAACGGTCCAACCATTGCTGGGCTGGATGGGCAGAATTTAAATTTTGACGATCTTCCTGTTTTAGCAAGCCGGGCAGATAAGATTTATTCAGTAAATTTGAAGGGCCTTAGCCCGGGCGAATTCCGCGTGGTCGTTGAATACGGGGTAGGAAATATCAAAAGAAGCACTGCATGCTCAATTCTAATCGCCCCCCTACCTTAACCAGCCTTTTCATACTAACAAAATTAGTTGTCGCTTTGTGAATATTTGGTTGATCATCAATTATGTGTGTTGTATCTTAGTCACTTCAACCCAAGGTGAGATTTCATCTTGGATCGCCAAGGAAGCGCAGATTAACGGGGAAGGGAATCCCCCCTTTTATCATCCTTTTCTTACTTCTCAAATTACAGAATATTTTTTGTTAAACAGCAAAAAGCTTGCTGATTTTCACGCTTGAAAATTCCGATTTTATATATGTGGGTTCCATGAACCTTGGTCTTGTAAATTGTCTCGACCGTTGCTAAATTCCGCCCGCTTAACTGATCGAAAGAAATCTTTTCTTCTTTCATTTATTGCTGAGGCCTTTAGTCGAATAGGTCGGCAAAGGAACATGGCAAATTTACATGTCGGAACCATGTAATTCCATGCTAACGGATAAGAGGAGTATTTAATGAGCGGTAATAAGACAGATAAAGAACAAATTAAAGTACACATTCGCTGGATGATCAGGCGCGACATGCAGGAAGTATTACAAGCGGAACAACAATGCTTTGCACAATCATGGACTGAAGAAGATTTTCTACGATGCCTAAGGCAACGCAATTGCATCGGGATGGTTGCAGAAGCTGGTGACAAAGTTGTAGGTTTCATGATTTATGAACTCCACAAAAACAAACTTCACATTTTAAATTTTGCTGTTCATCCTGATTACCAACGGTCGGGGGTAGGATTGCAAATGGCAGTCAAGCTTATCGGAAAGCTATCAAGCCACCGTAGAACAAGAATCACCTTGGAAGTCAGGGAAACTAATCTTTCAGGTCAGGTATTCTTCAGAAATCAAGGATTCAAAGCCATCAGAGTGCTGCGTTCATTTTATGATGACAGCAATGAAGATGCATACCTGATGCAATACAAACTTCCTTCGGACACCGATGAAGATTTCGAAGAAACAATCAATCGAATTGCCCAATACGAAGAAAACGCTTAATTAAATTTGCATAGGCCTGACAAAAAACCGGGGAAACCCGGTTTTTTGTGTTTACCCACCTTCTATTTTTATCGTTATAATCCATACAATTTAACATAAGCATATTTGCATTTTCCCTTGTTTTAGATTGCATAGAAGCACAGCAACCTCTAGTGTGGAAGTAGATTTATAGTTTATATCGAACTTAATTTCCGGACTTAGACGGTGAAACAATGAAAATTATTTATACGATCACGATGATTACCCTCATGGGTATGTCTTTTGGTGCCAGTTTTGGAGGCATCGAAAATATCAATGATAAAAAAGCCGAACCCCCAATCACACCCGAAAAAAAAGTTGAAGTTCCAAATTTTGATTCTATTCAAAATCAATTGAAGGAGATCCAACTATCAATTCAAGCAATAAAAAGTGCAGATCACGATTCAAAGCTTAAAAAAATTGAAGCAGAAATTAGTATTTTGAAGGATCAGGTAAGCCGAATGGAGCAAACCATCAGCAAACTTGCTGCAACTCGTGTTGCAGCATCATTCACACCTCCAGTTTCCGCAAACGGAACCATCAAAATTGCCAACACTTCCAGTACCAACACCAGTGTGATCATCAACGGAAAAGTATACAAAATTCAAGCAAATCAAACTCTTTCCATACCAAATCAAAATATAGGCGATTTTACTTATGAAGTTTTGGCTGATGGGTTTGGAATCATACAAAAACAAACCACCAGGAGTCTTGGTGCCAGCGAAACATTTACCATAAACATTTATCCCAGATAATTGATTTTGGTTTTACTAGGTAAAAGGCGACCACAAATAGGTCGCCTTTTTTTATGAGATACAAATCTGTTATTATGATCGCTTAGCATGAGGACTAGATCATGATAATCACCATTGATGGACCTGCAGGAGCAGGAAAAAGTACAGCAGCAAAACTACTTGCTAAAAAAATAAACTTCCAATTCTTGGACACTGGGGCGATGTATAGGGCCGTTGCGTTTGCTGCTTTAAAAACCGGCGCACCCACTTTTGATGAACCTTTTCTCCAAAAAATAATTGATGGTATTACGATCAATCTACTGGAAGGCAGGGTTCTGCTTAATGGCCAAGATGTTTCCATGCAGATTCGAGCCAAAGAAACAACTGAGATTGCAGGTGTTATAGCAACCAGCAAAGTTGTTCGTACCAAACTTGTCGAATTACAGCGAATTGCAGCTTTTGAAAAAAACATGGTTTGCGAAGGGAGGGATCAAGGTACCACTGTTTTCCCAGATGCTTTTTGCAAATTTTTCCTGACTGCCAGGCCAGAAATGAGGGCCCAACGAAGGTTCCTGGAACTTCAGGAAAAAGGGATTAACACCACACTCCAAGAAATTCTTGATGCCATCATCACGAGAGATCAACGAGATGAAAATAGGGAAATAAGCCCGTTGACACCTGCCCATGATGCCATGATTCTCGATACATCCGACATGAACATGAATAAAGTAATCGAGGTAATGCATGAGGAAATTCAAAGGCGTGGCATCAAATGATATCAGGAAAATTTGACTCTAAATTTGCAATTGATCAATTAAATTTCATTTGGTATGGATTAAATTACAGTTTTTACAATTGTTTTTACACATTTTTATTCAGCCTTCGAAAACAAGGTTGGAGAAATGTGCCACGAAAAGGCCCGGTTCTTCTGGTTGCAAATCACCAAAGTTTTTTAGATCCAATTGCTGTTGGGTTAACCGCTTGCAGAGAACTATCATATCTTGCACGAAAATCGCTTTTTAAAAAACCTTTTTTAGATGTTTATCTTAGATCCGTTGGCTGTTGTCCCGTTGATCTGGAAGGTGTCGCCAAGGAAGGAATCAGATCCACCTTGGAACTTTTAAGCAATGGGCGGGCAGTGCTTGTGTTTCCTGAGGGCACAAGATCCCAAGATGGACTTATGCAAGACTTAAAACCAGGCATTCAGCTACTCATTCGAAAATCCAATGCAACAGTAGTTCCTGTCGGAATTGCAGGAGCTCATGAAGCTTTATCACGTGACAAAATCCTGCCCACCCTTTGCCCCATTTTCATGGATGGAGCCCTTGGATCTATAGGTGTTTCAATAGGCTCCCCAATCGAGGGAAAACTGCTTAACGAACTTCCCAGAGAAGATTCATTAAAGCTTTTAAAAGATGCAATCAACAATGAAATCATTTACGCCGATCAAATTCGAAGAAAAAAGTAATTCGTAAATCAATCTTCAGTGGCAGCGCTTGTGGTGGTGGTTTCGCCACACATTTGGCTCCAAAGTTTTTGAGTAACCACAACCCCTTTGGGATTATTATTATTTGAATATTGAGCACTTAACAAAACTTGCTTAAAAGCAAAATAAGCTGGCTCAATACGGGGTAATTCATTTGAAATAATATCTTCCAACTCAGATGGGGTGCAACCTTTGGGGATTAGAATATTTTGCGACTTGCACCATGACAATAGAGCTTTCCAAGTATACCCGGTCAATTCTCGAAGGCTGGATTTTTGCCAATCTTTGCGATCAAATGGGTTATCAAAACAATTGAAAGGCAATGTTTCATCAACATTAGATGTGTCTGCAATATCTTCTTGTTTTTTCTTTTTTATCGAACGATCAAGCAAGTCAAAAAGATTACGAAACCAATCTAAAAGGTCATCAGCCCAACCAAAACTGAAACTCAACTTGTAAACAACAACATAAAGAACGAACAAAAAAGTCCCAACTGCAAAAATAACTTTAAGAATAACTTCAACTGCGGCCATCATTTTATCAAGGCCAGGAACATTAAAAGAAGGGGTTGGCGATGAATGGATTTCTTGATTCGGATTATAATCCGATCTCTGATTACCATCATTTTGTCGAGTATCACTTTCACTCTCATTATTTCGATCTTGATTCGATTTCTGAAACCCTTCCTTGAAAGAACCTTTTTCACCAAAATCGCTTCCATCTTTTCCAGCCTTCTTTGATGCGCCATTGCTTTCTTTATCTTTAGCAAATTTGCCCGCTTTTTGATTTTCATCCTTGGTAAAATTTTTATCACCCCCTTTATCTACTTGATTCCCTTCACCCCGTCTGGTTTTCTCAGATGATTTCGCAAAGTTACCGCCATCATTAGTCTGTTCCTTGGAAAAAACCAATGCAATAGGATCTAAAAATCCCTCTGGTCGGGGCATTAAGGATGCAAAAATAAAAGATGATAACAACAAAAATAAACCCGAGAACAACCAAAAAACTGCAGTAAATAAAGGCATGGTTAGATTACGCCGTCGCAAATCGGCCCTGATGGTAAGAAAAGAAGTGGTCAACAATAAAGCTATGCAACTTGAGAGATAAATGCAAAGGCAGATCAAAAAGTATTTTCCAAGATTTGGATCGGAGCTGTTTTTAGTTGATCCACCCAATCCGAAAATAGGAATCGACCCAAACAAAAAATAAAGCACCCAGACACCCCGGCCTTTACCGCCTTTGACTTTCTTAGGTTTTTTTTTGCGCAATTCCGCAAGAACTTCCTCTGCTTCATAATTAAATTCGGTGCTTTCCTCTCTCGTATCACCCCAAGATTCTGAAACCTTTTTATTGCCAGGGTTCAACTCTTTCTTTAAGCCTACCGAAGCAAGCAATCCGTCTTCATCCTCTTCTCGTTCCCCAAGATCAGTTACATCCCAGGTAATCTTATAGGTAAACCACCCAATAAAAATCATAAGAACCGTAGCGAACCCTAGGATTTCCCCACCCATAAAGGCAAAAGGAACCCAAATTAGCATTCCCAGTACAAATGAATAACGGCCCACAACACGTTTTAAATCATCAATAAGAAACATGCGGCTTACAAGAACAGTTCCAAACACCTCCCAAAATATAAGCCAATGGACTGAAGTCAATTTTGATGAAAGATAAAAACGGGCTAATATAAAAAAAGCCAATGAAACCATCAGTATACAAATCAAAGCCAAGCCAACCGTAGCAAACAAACGATCAAGCACTTCTGGTTTATCGCGATAAGCATATGCCTTTTTCTCTGCCATGCGCGTTTCCTAGAGAAGGCTTAAGGGAGAGGTTCTATCAATCTGGGATCTACAAAGCTGTGGAAGAGACTCTTGATCAATAGCGTGGCGGATTTCGCGGACACCGTTAGCTATCAATTTTTTAAAAGCCCTGTTCAAAGCTTCGTCATCAAATTGGATCAAAACTACGGAAACTGAAAACCCTTGCTGCTTTAAATTTCCGAGCATCATAGCAGTTTCTTCGGTAACACCTGATAGAACCGCTACCAGAGTGAGGTCTCTGGGCAAATGAATTGAAACTTCCCTGATCATTTCAGAAAATTTCAACGAGTCTGATTTAAGCGCCCTGCCCATCATTTCCCTTAACATTTGCAAGTGCTCGACGCCTCTTCGTGAAGGCAAAAACATCGGTTGCAAATGGTTCGGCCTGCTGCTATCTAGCATAAAAGTTCGAACTTCTGCCCGAGTATCCACTTCAGGTTCATTTTCATTTTCCTGAACATTAAACGCCGCATCAGTGGCGTTTGTCCCAATTCCAAATGGTTGATTCAACAAACACACCGCATGAGCAAGCGAAACAGAAGCATCAATGGCAAGTTCCGAACGAAAAGGTTCTCCGCGAGGTGGGAAAATAGATTCATGAAAATCCAACAAGATCATCGCACCAGCGAGGCAAGTTGGTTCAAAAATTTTACATTGAAAAAAACCAGTTCTTGCACTAGCTTTCCAATGAATGCGAGACATGGGGTCGCCCGGTTCATAATCACGAACGCCTGCTATCCGGGTAGGGTCTTCGAATATTTTCATAACCATTTGAATTTCACCGATCGGCCTGCGTGAAGTTAAATCATAACCAAGCAAATGCGTTATCTTGGGGAGCACAAGCAAATAAAAAGGCTGACATCCAATCCTATATCTTCGCATGAAGCCGAATGGGTCTCCAGTTTCAGCAAATACTGGCCCAATCTGAAAAAAGCCCCGATGCATGCATTCCAGCGAATACGTTAATTCTTCTGTTTGCATCGAAAACATCGACAACACCTTGAGCCTTTTCCCTTTCAACTTTAAAAATGGATGGCGCGGATTAACGGCATCCTCAGGCAACAAATCTTCTAAAATCACCCAGGGAATGGGGATCAAACCGACATAGCGAACCAAAATTTTTACCCGTATCTTGTCTCCAACCTCTGCAAGGGTACACCTCATTTTTCTTTCAATTCTTAACCCACTCGCCCAATGCCATGCCAGCAATCGACTACTTATCAATATCAATGACATTAGGTACGCAGAGAATGCAAGGAGTCCTGACCCCAAAACCTGGGAAGAAAAACCGATCAGCATTATTCCAAGTAGCCAATACATTAGAAATAATCTTTTTCAGTTTGATAATCCGAGGAAACGGGCACTGGGATATCATCTAAGACATCCTTGATGACATCATCCGTTTTAATTTTTCTAAGTCGGGTTTCAGGCTTTAGAATAATGCGGTGTGTAAGCACAGGCACCACCAACTTTTTCACATCATCCGGGACTACAAAAGTTCTACCTTGAATTGCTGCACTCGCTTGTGCCGCCCTTTGCAATGCAAGCGATGCACGAGGACTTCCTCCCAATAAAATATTTTCGTTATCCCGAGTTGCATGAACGATTTCCAGAATATAGGTTCGAATTTGGTCATCCAAATGAATCTTCCTTACCACTTCCTGACAAGAAATCCAGTCCGCAGAACTAACGACAGGCACCACATCATCAATCGGATGGCCCAACTGCAACCTCTTAAGCATCAATGCTTCTTCTTCAATAGTTGGGTAACCCAGACTTAATTTGATTAGGAATCGATCTAACTGGGCCTCGGGTAATGGAAAGGTACCTTCATGATCCACCGGGTTTTGTGTTGCGATCACCAGAAAAGGGGCCTTAAGGTTATAGGTTTGGCCATCTGCAGTAACTCTTCTTTCCGCCATGGCTTCGAGTAGGGCAGCCTGGGTTCGAGGTGTAGCCCGGTTGATTTCATCTGCAAGAACAGTTTGGGCAAAAATAGGTCCAGGCCTGAATTCAAACTCTGCTGTTTTTTGATTAAAAATTGAAACCCCATTAATATCACTCGGAAGCAAGTCGGGTGTACATTGGATTCTTTTAAAAACACAACCAACACTACGGGAAATCGCCCTGGCTAAAATAGTTTTGGCAACTCCAGGAACATCTTCAAGAAGAATATGGCCCTCTGCAAGATAAGCCGCAAGCGCCAGAAGAATCTGTTTTCGCTTTCCCAATATTATTTTTTCAATGTTCGAAGTTACTTTTTCAACGATGCCCTCTAAATCAATTTGGTTGGAAGCAGCAGGCTTCTTTTTATCTTTTAAAGGATTATCACCAGGCTCTGGTTTAGACATGAAAAGACTCTTTGAGAATGCAATAATTTCATCGCTATTATTACAAATCGTAACATCAAATGCAAAAAGGAAGGCCTAATAAAGCTTAGGTCTTCCCTTTAAAATGCAAAAATGCAGTAGTTTAGAACTGATCAAGCCAGAAATGGAAACCACTGTAATACTTTTGAGGTTTCTGGCTTTCGTACCGCCAATGTGGCTCTCTGAAAGGAGGATTCGCCATATATGCAGGTGGGGGCATATATGGTTGGCCTGGACGCTCGGGCCATTTAGGCCCCATTGATGGCCAATAATTGTGTGGGAAATAATAGTAGGGGTAATGAAAAAACCTTTGCAAGTTTCCATCATTTGTTTGAGCTATTGCACGATTTTCAATTGCACTTTGCCCAATAAAAGCAACAACTGCCAACAGCACTATTTTGTAAATAAGCCTCATCGTAGAATGTCCTCCTGACCCGATGCAATTAGGTTACTAAGATAAACATTACCACCCTTTCAATTAAAAGAAGTATTTTCTGAACAATTCTTTACAATACTTTGATAATGAAAGTTGGTTATTTGGCGATTTCGAAAAGGTGATCATTCATAGCGAATAATCAATGCACAATTAATTTTTCTTGGAAAACTATATGGAAACGACTCAAGTTCACGATAACCCCCTTGTACAACGCTATGCAGGCAAAGAAATGGTTGCGCTGTGGAACCCCACAAACAGGTATTCAACCTGGCGAAAACTCTGGGTGGCCCTGGCGCAAACCCAGATGGAATTAGGACTTCTTTCTGAAGATGGCTCTACACCGCGTATTTCCCCCCCCCAAATCAAACAACTTGAGCAAAATATCAACAACATAGATTTTGCCCGTGTTGAAGAACACGAAAAAAGACTCCGTCATGATGTCATGGCCCATATCCACGCCTATGGCGAATGCTGCCCCCTTGCACGCGACATCATTCATCTTGGTGCAACAAGTTGTTTTGTAACGGATAATACCGAACTGATTCTTATGAGGCAGGGTCTTACCCTTTTGCAAAAGTCCCTGGTAGGTTTACTCGACCATTTTGCAAAATTCAGTCGTAAATATGCAGGCATTGAAACACTTGGATTTACACATTTCCAACCAGCCCAATTAACAACGGTTGGTAAAAGGGCATGCCTTTGGGCCCAAGATTTCCTTATGGATTTTCATGAAGTCAGCTATCGTATCGAAAACATGAAATTCCGGGGCGCTAAAGGAACAACTGGAACTCAGGCCAGTTTTCTTTCACTATTTAAAGGCGATCATCAAAAAGTCCGTGATCTTGATATTCTCGTTTCAAAAAAAATGGGATTCGATCAAGTATTCCCTGTCACAGGTCAAACTTATCCGAGAAAAACAGATTCTCAAATTCTTGAAACACTATCTGGGATTGGCCAAAGTGCCCAAAAATTTGGTACTGACATCAGGCTTCTTTCACACAGGCAAGAAATTGACGAACCCTTTGAAACTGATCAAGTGGGATCCTCTGCAATGGCTTACAAACGAAACCCCATGCGATCGGAACGAATGTGCGGACTTTCCCGTTTTCTAATCCAACTTGCAGGAAATACCGCTGAAACTGCAGCAGTTCAATGGCTTGAACGCACACTTGATGACAGTGTAAATCGCAGGCTTACCATCCCTCAAGCTTTTCTATGCGCTGATTCCATCATGCGTATTGCCATCAACATTGTCCGCGGGCTTGTTGTAAACCCCGAGGTCATTAAATCCGAAGTGGAAAGAACTCTGCCATTCATGGCAACAGAAAACCTTTTGATGGCAGCGGTGGGGAATGGAGGCGACAGGCAGAATCTGCACGAAGTCATCCGCAAGCATAGCCATGCAGTAATTGCAGAACTGAAGTCAGGTGGTAGAAAAAACGATCTGCTTGAAAGACTCAAAAAGGAACCAGAATTTTCCAGCATTAACTTTGAAAAAGTCATGGCTGAAGGTCGCTTCTCGGGCAGGGCCAAAGAACAAGTTGAAGAATTTCTTACAGCAGAGGTTGACCCAATTCTTAAAGCAAAAAGCGAATGGACCAATCAAAACACAACATTGAAGTTTTAACTTACTTGTTGCCATTCTGAGTGGAAAACCAACTTTCTGCCGCAGCTACAACTTCCCCCAGATTGTAAACGGTTCGGGCACTTTTTTCATCGGGATCTAAAACGGCAAATAAAACCCCAGCTTGGATCATCGCTTTGAAAATTGATTGCAACATGGGCAAAGCTGGTTGCATTACCAACCAAGCATCACTTAAAGAAGAAACTTTGATAAAAGCCTCAGCTTTTGCACGGTCTTGAAAAATGGCAAGAGCGGAATCGCCTGCTTGTGTTCTCCACTGTGCAAATTCAGCCTGCCCCGATTCCGTCTTAAAAATCAAAAATGGGATCAGATCCATAAGAGCCCCGTTAAATTAGAGAAGCAAAACAATATCGATAGTTTCCATCCTACATAATCTAGGGAATATGGCTTGTTTTTATGATATCAATCTTGGTTTTAGGCTTGTTTATAAAACGATGCTTTCCTAAAATCCGCCGCGCTTAAGCCTAGGATTGGCTTAATGATAAAGATTAAGAGGCGCTTACATAATGAGTCACGCCAAGGAAGGCAAGGATTCGTTTCCTGCCAGATTAATTTCTGCAGTATCCATGTTTTCATTTCAAAAACCTTGGTTGGTTTTTGGTTTGGGAATCATCATTTGCGCTACGGCTTTGCTTTATTCCTATAAAAAACTTGAATTTAAAACCCATCGCGATGACATGATAAGCAATCGAAAATGGTGCCAACAAAACTGGAAACATTATCTTGCAGAATTTGGACAAGACGATGACATGGTGGTGGTTGCGTTGGGCGGCAACGAACAAAATAAAATTGATGCATTAGAGCAACTGGCTTTAAAACTATCAGAGCATCAAGACAGTTTCGACCGTATCTTTTACAAAGTCGACTTACAAAACATTAAAAATAGATCACTTCTTTTTCTTGAACCCAAGGAAATAGGCACTATTGTTGGGCATCTTGCAAATATGGCTCCACTGCTAGAGTTCCCTTTTGCCTGGAATTTATTCACCACAAAAAGCATTACTTGTGAAGCTCATGCCCGGATCAAACAGATTGAAGCCCGGGGCACAGTAACCGAGGCAGATACGGCATTTCTGGCACAATTCCGAGGGATCATCCGGGCTGCAACAAGTTATCTGGAGTCAGGAGACACTTATAAAAGCCCCTGGGTTGGTCTTTTACCACAAACCCAGCATAATACGACCATGCTTTCAAAACCAAATTATCTTGTTTCAGAAGACAAGTCTGTAGCCATACTTTTAGCACGACCCATAACACAGGAAAAAACAGATTTTGTCAGCTCCATGCCAGCAGTAAAACTTATGCGCGAAATATTAAATGATATTTCCAAAATGCATCCGAAGGTTGAACTTGGCCTCACAGGATTACCAGTTTTAGAAGCTGATGAAATGAATGCATCTCAACGAGATAGCACCAAGGCTTCATGGGTTGCATTTTTAAGCGTCCTATTTTTATACATCATTGTTTACAGATCTTGGCGGTACCCAGTACTGACAATAACTACCCTGATAGTAGGAACAATTCTTGCACTGGGATGGCTGACTTTAACTATTGGACATCTTAATTTATTATCAGCCACTTTTGCAGTCATGCTGATAGGCTTGGGTGATTATGGGGTCTTATGGGTGAGCGCATTTGATGAATACATGAAAAAAGGCATACCTGCAGCGGAATCAATTCAAAAGACAGCTCTCTCAGTCGGGCCCGGAATTTTAACAGCCGCTTGCACCACATCTCTTGCTTTTTTCGCTGCAATGCTTGCAGATTTTCAGGCAGTTTCAGAAATGGGTTGGATTGCAGGAAGTGGAATATTATTTTGTGCAATCAGTTGCTTCACCACTTTGCCTTCGCTATTGGGACTAAAAGAAGCATACAAAAAAGCAACAACTTCAGAGCCCGCTGAATGGTCACCAAGAATCCTTTCTTTTCCAACCATTCAAAACAGTTGGACTACGGTGTTATTCAGCAAACCAAAAACAATGGTGATTTCCGGCATTCTATTTACCGGCCTGTTTTTAATTCCAGCATCTAGAGTTTCTTACGATCACAACCTACTTCATTTACAATCCGCCTCGCTTGATTCAGTAAAATGGGAAAAGGTCCTTTTGGAAAAGATGCCCACTGCAACATGGCATGCAGTTACTTTTACTGCGACCCGGGAAGAAGCAATCGAATGGAAAAAGAAGTTTGAATCCCTTCCTGAAGTTAGTCAGGTTGCTGAAATAGCGAGCATGCTGCCAAAAGACCAAACAATAAACAAAGGTCAATTAAAAGAAATCCAGCACAGACTTAGGTTATTACCAACCCGCGGATCCAAACCTGGCCATGCGACCCCGGATATGGAAGGATTAACCAAGGAACTCCAGCTTCTTGCCAACAAAACAACTGAATCAAGCTCCTTTTTAGATTTAAGCGATGTAAGGGAAGATCTGGTTGCCTTGTTAAAAAGATTATCCAACACCAGTAAAAACCTCAATAAAGAACTAAAGAATTTTGAAGAAGCAGTAACAGGGGATCTTATCGAAAACCTTCATCAATTAAGGGAAGTATCCACTCCCGAATTCATCGAAATTGCAGACATTCCAACACCAATTCGAAACCGTTATTTAAGTGAAAACAACCAATGGTTATTAAGAGTATTTGCAAAGAAAAACCTTTGGGAATACGGCAATCTCAAGGAATTTGTAAGTGGCATTCAAAAAGTTGATGCCCGTGCAACAGGAAAACCTTTTACAACTCTGGAAGGTTTAAAAGGTATGAAATCCGGATTTCAATGGGCTGGAATCTACGCCCTTATTGCGATCATACTGGTATTATCCTGGGACTTTAGAAAAACTATTTTGGTAACTTTGGCGCTTCTTCCATTGGTAATGGGTCTCTGCATAACCATGGGGGCAGTCTGGTTACTAGGCTACCAACTAAATCCTGCAAACATGATTGCATTTCCCATTCTCGTTGGCGTGGGAATTGATAATGCCGTGCATGTAATCCACGATTTTCTGGGAAGAGACCGAAACAAACCTTACCAGTTAAAAAGCAGTACATTCAAAGGAATTTTTGTTGCAGGCCTAACTACGGTACTTGGGTTTGGCTCGCTTACGATATCTTCCCATCTGGGATTATCCAGCTTGGGACTTCTTCTGGCCTTAGGGGTAAGTTCCTGCATGGTGTGCTCAATACTATGGCTTCCAAGCCTTCTACAACTTGTACCAGTTAAATTAAAAATAAGTTCTAATAAAACATCAACCGTAAGGATGACAGGCAAAGTTGCTTAAAACCGCCTCAAGGAATCTTAAGAAACTCAGCGTTAATCCTGCCTGAAATTTTAAAGGATGATATCTTTGCCGATGAATCTCTACTGAAAATCAGTGTGGGATTTTCAAAGACAAAATCGCGTGCATAAAGAATGGATGAACCCAAGCTATCCAGATCAACAAAATGATTACCAAGAACTAACCTTACATTTTTCCCCTGCATCTTTATTTCAATTTTCCCGTATGCGGGATTCTGATATTGGCCCAAAACATCTGCAAGATTGAACGAACCCGGATATTTTTTCAACAAATCGACCAAATTGTTATCAAAAGCAATCTTCGACTTCTGCAAACCATCAGCCAATATAAAAGCATAATTCTTATCCCACTCAACCTGCGAAAAATTAAACAGCAGGTCAACCAGCGAATTACTAAGTGCTAAATTCATTCGTGTATGTTCAAGGCTCGAAAGAATTACCAAACCAAATTTGGCCTCAGGTACCATCGCAATATGAGTTCGAAAGCCGTCAATAGCACCGCCATGAGAAATCAATTTTATGCCCCGGTAATCCTGAATCACCCAACCCAAACCGTAAGCCATTTGAACAGTGAAAGGATGCATCAATTTATTTAAATCATCCAAGGGATTTACAACCTGCGGTTTCTGAGTTTCAAGAAGTTGAGACGCAAAAGCCATTTGAGAATATTTTTGATTTGCAGGATCGACTTGAAATTTTAGCCAATTAGCAAGGTCATGAGCGGATGAATAAACACTCCCTGCTGGGTCTGGAAATGGACTGACATAAGGATCTTTAACCTCAGGAAACCCAAACTTCCCAATAAAATGCCCCCGGGCAAGATTTTCATTGGGTGGTACCACCACCGTCTCTTTCATTCCAAGGGGATCAAGAATTTCATTCTTTAATAGTTTCCCCCAACCGTCATTTCCAGCCTTTTCACAAACCAGCCCCCCTGCAGAATACATGATCGATTGATATTGATAAGCGGAACGAAAGGGCTTTTCTAAAGGCAAAAATGCCGCCCTTCGCACATTTTCTTCAGGTGCAACCCCACTTCTATACCAAAGCAAATCATTACTACCCAGCCCCGTTCTATGGCAAAATAAATCCCTCAACCTGCAATCTTCTGTCGCAAGAGGTTCCGACAATTTAAACCAAGGCAAATGTTTTTGCACCTTATCGTCCCAATCAAGTTTTTTCTTAGCAACCAAAGATGCCGCCAATGCGCTGGTAAATGCCTTGGTGCATGAGGCAATTGGAAAAAGGGTGTTCGTATCCACTGTTTTTTTCTTGGATATTTCTACAACACCAAAACCAGATTCAAAAACGGTTTCCCCCTGATGGACTATTGCAATTGCAACTCCGGGAACCCTCCAATACTCCATTGATTTCTGCACCAACAATCTAACTTCTTTTTCAGGAAACTTTGGAGCAGCAGCTTTATCTTCACCTTGTTGTGAAAAGATCAAAAACATCATTACCAAATTAATGTTGATCATGGCTTGACTTCAACTCATTACAAGAGATTGGATATTATTAACTTCCCTGGAAAAATCTTCGGAAGCAAGCACTGGAGAAATCTTGCTGACATTTAAGGGGCTTTCAAGATGCACCCACGACTTACAGCCCGAATAAAAAGGTGTTTCATCAATCTCAACCGCTGTTTGCATCTCATGCATTCTGACAAGAATTACAGTTAAACCAGGAGTTCGATAAGCAAATCTGGCCCTAATGCACTCTTTGGAAAGAACATGCAAGGGCTCAAGTTTTTCCAAGACTTCAAGATTCATCAAGTGAAAAGTTTCGACAACTTCAGCAAGATGAAAAAATCGAATTTTTTTTGCAGGGGCTCTAAACACCTGACCTTTTTCAAGCCAGGCAGTTTCCCGCAATTGATTTTGTTGCTGATGAACATAGGTGGGATAAAGCCAGAACCATTTGGACTGAACTTGAAAATCTCCCGTAGGTTCAGCAATGCCACCCTTGCGAAGCAAAACAGTTTGCCTTCCAGTTGCCAAGGCAGCGCAAACCGAAGCCCACTCTTTGCATGCAAGTTGAATGTTCATTTACCCACCTATTCTTTTCTAGGCGCTCTATTCATTAAATCCTGCACAGCAGATCTTGGATTTTTTCCATTTTGCAAGACCTGATAAACCTGCTCAATAATAGGCAAATCTATATTCCTTCGAACAGCTTGTTCGCGGATGCTGGGTGCGGTAAATATTCCCTCTGCAACCTGCGGCATACCGGGGAGAAACTGCGTCAACTTTTCGCCTTTTCCTAATCTCTCGCCTACTTTACGATTTCTGGAATGAGGACTGGTGCATGTAGCAATCAAATCGCCCAAGCCTGCCAAACCATTAAAAGTTGAAGCCTCTGCACCACATGCAACTCCGTATCGGGTCATTTCGACCAAGCCACGAGTTATCAAGGCAGCTTTGGCGTTATCGCCATAACCCAAGCCATCATTAATTCCTGCTGCAATTGCAATTACATTTTTAAGAGCCCCTGCAATCTCCACCCCAAGAAGATCATTATTAGTATAAACCCTGAAAGATTCTGAATTGAATAGGGACTGAATTTGCAAATTAATATCAGGATCGGAACCAGCTAGGGCCAAAGATGTGGGTAATCCTCTAGCCACTTCTTCAGCATGGCTAGGGCCGCTTAAAATAGAAACAGTCCGTGGACCAAGAACTTCCAAAATAGTTTGGCTGGGCCTAAGAAACGAATCACGCTCCAAACCCTTGGTGGTACTAAGAACAGGCAACAATGGTGGCGTTTGCGAAGCAATAATATTAAGCCCGGTGCGCAAATGCGCTGATGGAATAGAAGAAACTAATAATCCTGCGCCAGATATTGCATTCGTAAAGGAATCACTGATTTCAATTTGGGGAGGTAAAACAATTCCCGGAAGAAGCAAGTCGTTGCCTCGCGCAATTTTTAAATTATTTCTCGAAACTTCTCGTACACACCATAAGGAAACGCAACACTTATTTTCCCTTGCCAGGTGCAAGGCCAAAGCCATTCCCCAAGCCCCTGCGCCAACAATTGCAACTTTTTCAATCATAAACACCCTGAAAATGTGGAATCATTATTCTGAAACATATGTTAAGGATAAATTTAGGTTGTCGCTACTTTCAAGTCCCCCGTTTTCATCAAAATCAAATTCTTACGCTTGTTTCAACATATCAAGTAAAACTTTCCCGATAATGACACACTAAACGCCCAGCTATTACTTAAAGATTTAAATTTTAATCAAAGTTATTTAATTAAATTGCCGATTAAAGTTATGGCAGAGGTCACGGATACAGCAAGACAACCCGACCACAACTATTCAAGCAAGCAAAAAAAGCATTTATGCCTAGCTTGCAGGTAGAACCTAGGAGGATTCAAAATGGCGCCACACCTTAGAGTTTTCAAGGAATCAGCAGATTCAGACAAGGATATAATTCAAGCACCAACCGTTCGTATAAGGCTATCAGATCTTTTACCGTTGATAGCAGCAGCACAACGCAAAAATTTCACATGGGTTCAAGATTTCATGGAAGATGAAGTTGCAGTAACCGCAGACCTTTATGAAGTTCTTCGAAGTTTTAGAACTTTCCGACCTGCCAGTTAGTAACTTAATCAGAAAAATCATCATTTTTACTTAGATTTTGCAGGATTTCCGGCTTAGCAAAAATCGAAAGATCAACATTACCTTTAACTTCGGCTTCAATCAACTTAAGCCTGATTTCGAGGTCGTTGACTCTTTGTCGAACCACCATAATTTCATCTTTGGCCGATTCTTTTTCAGTACTTCTGGGCACTTCCGGATAATTCAACTGCCTCTGCAAAGCTGCAAATAGAAAAAAAGGATCTCGACCCAGGTTTGCCTTGGCAATTTGCCCTTCTTTGCTTGCAAAAAGAGGTTGCAAAGGTGGTTCATAAGATGGGTCTTGCCTTCGCTCCACCTCAACATAATAATCCGACCGCAAATAAACAAACTCTGCAAATTCAACCAACCCGATTTGCTTGGAAACAAACATTATAAAGTCTTTCCAATTTTGTGAATACAACGGATCTTTGGCCATTGATGTAATGCCTTCATCGTAGCCTAGTTTATTTCGCGACAAAATTTCGAATTGAAACACAAATAACCCCGAAGGCGAAGGCGATTCAGAAAGGTATTTAGCCATCTTTTCCAGCACATGCAAACCTGTATCAATACTAAATTTTCTGTTTTCATCTTCCGTAGATTTGATGATAAAAGCTTGGAAGGGGGAAAAATAATGGCTTAGCAATTTAAACCCAGTGCTCAACAAACCGCTTTGTTTTATTTCCGTTGCAAGAAACTGTATTGCCATTGGCAACTTGGTTGTAGAAAGAATTTCCTGATCAATCCTTTCAAGCACTTCCTGTGTTGCAACGGAAGATTTGATACGATCTCTAAGAGTTTGAAAAAAATACACTTGTTCAATGTATTCTTCACGATCCAGCATAGGCATCATCTTACTCCGTTATAAAATCTGCTTAGATTTTAGCACGAAGAATCTGATCTTGTTTGCGTTTAATTTGGATTTTACAAAATGAAATTCAATTATTGAACCAGATTGACCCGTGTCATCCTAAAAATGTGGGGAACAACTGCGTAAGAAGCATGTAAAACGAGTGTTTTAGCCTGCCCGCTTATATTCTTGAATCGCTTTAAACAACTGAAATTCGGCCTCGGCTTTTTTAACAACGAAGAAAAAAGTCCCAATTTTAATTTCGTCGAGTTCTTCGATTCTTTTGGTGGTGATCGGATTACCATTCACATATGTGCCATTCTTACTATCCAAATCACGCAATAACCACCCCTGTTCTGACCAATTAAGAATGCAATGCATTCTGCTGACACAAAGTGAGGGTAAGCGGAAATCTGCGCCACTACTGCGCCCAACCATAATTCTAGGTGCGTAGAATTCCATCAAAATTTTGCTTGGCCTTAGCTCCAGAATCAAAGGAAAGAAACTATGAGGAACAAAGTCTTCACTCTTAAACCTTATTTCCGGTAGAAGTTGTTCGCCACCCCGATTTATTTCTTGAGCCATGTTGCACCATTTCAAACAAATAACTGGTTTTGATATATGCTGAAAAAGCCCATAACAAAAAATGCAAACTCTGGAAGACCGATTTTAGGGATTAAAACAATTAGTTGGATAATAGGGCACAAAAAGGACATCGCATAAATTTTACAAATGTAAACTATTACCGTTTGTGACACTATTAACGACAATGCCATTGCCAACCTTCTGAATCATTTCATTTTCTCTAAAGTTCCATTTCTCTATTTGGATTTTTGAAGCAAACTTATCAGAGAGGTATGTTGGCTAGCTCTTTTACCGGGCTTTCCTATTTTCCGTTTCCTTTTTGAGATTGATGCTATGATTAAATCTTCTTGGAATGTTTGGTTGCTTGCATTATCTGCACTACTTTGTGTAGAGGCATCTGCCCAAGCACGACATTGTGGAGCAGTCCGCTACTCCCCTGTTTGCTGCGAACGGGAACAATTCTGCTTGCCCGAAGTACAATGCAGAATCACTTATAAAGAATCAATCGAAGAACGCAGCCAACTCTGTTATAAACCGGTATACCGGACGGTGATGAAAGAGTGCAAATCGGTTTGCTACAGGCCGGTTTATGAGACCACCTATCGCGATTCTTCTTACACCGTTTGCAAACCCGTTTGGGAGTGCTACGATGTTGTCCGCAATTATACGGTCTTAAAACCTATTTACGAACAATGTGTTCGCGAAGAAAACTACATTGTACAAAAACCCGTTTGGCAAACTTACCAGGTTCCCGTCAAATACAACACTTACAAACCCGTTTACGAACAACGCGTCAAGGAAGAGCACTTCACCGTGCAAAAACCCGTTTGGCAAACCTACCAGGTTCCTGTCAAATACAACACTTACAAACCCGTTTACGAACAACGCGTCAAGGAAGAGCACTTCACCGTGCAAAAACCCGTTTATTATGAAGAGCAAGTTCCTTGCACCCGAACAGTGATGAAACCTGTTTACACAACCGAAACCAGGGACATCGCTGAAACCATCTATGAATCAGTCATGGAGCCTAGGGAAACAGTAGTGCGAAGCTACTCTTGGGAGCCTGTTTGCACAGAAAAACAGATTTGCGTTCAGACTGGATCATGGAGAACAGAAGTCTGCGAGATACCAGGACAAGTAGTGATGAGAAAGGTTTGCCATCCTGGTTTCTGGACCATGGATCCATGCTGCTGCAAGATGATTTATGTTGCAGGCCATGTAAGTTGCAGTCCTGTTCAATTACCAAACAGGACGATCTGTAAAAAAATCTGGGAACCCAGAATGGAAACCCGAACCATCACTTGCACCAATTATGTTCGCAAGGAAAATTGCAATGTAATTCGATCTTACTGCTGCAAAATCATACCGAAAACAGTGTGCAGGAAGGTATCCTTTACAAGGTGCTGCATGGTACCAGAAGTACAAAACTTCACGGTTACCCGTAAATGCTGCAAAATGATTTGCGAGCACAAGGTTTGCAAAACCCCATACACAGTTTGTAAAATGGTTTGCGAGGAACAATGCAAGATGGTCACCGCCCAAAAATGCATCATGACCCAGCAACACTGTGTAAAAAAGACCCCTTACACCACCTGCAAAATGGTTTGCGAGGAACAATGCAAGATGGTCACAACCCAAAAATGCATCATGACCCAGCAGCATTGTGTCAGAAAGATCCCCTACACCACCTGCAAAATGGTTTGCGAGGAACAATGCAGAATGGTCACCGCCCAAAAATGCATCATGACCCAGCAACATTGTGTCAGAAAGATCCCTTACACCACCTGCAAAATGGTTTGCGAAAACAGGCAGGAAGTCATCAAGTGCCAACGGTGCAAAATGATAACCGAACAACGATGCTGCAAAATCCCTGTAACCACATGCTCTTTGGTAAAGGAGGAATCGGTTTTCCAGGTGCCAGAAACACATTGCACCATGGAACCTTTCACCGTGACTTACAAGGTTTGTAGAAAAATCCCATGCGTTGAAATGATAGGTATTCCATCTTGCAATTAAATTAAAATAGTGCGATTAAAACCATCAACTCCTCTGGTTAACAAACCTGGGGAGTTTTTTAATTTCCCGGTACTTTCCTTCCTTTTTCATCAAAAGCAATTGTAATCAGATATCTTTTTAAATGTCCCACCCAACAAGTTCAGCTATTTAAATCTTTGCGCTAGATTCAATCTTTGCGTTATATTCCAAATGATAATGCGGTTATTATGACACAGGAGGCAAAAATGAAACAGGTGAAGGTTGGTGCGGTAAATTATCTGAATACCAAACCGCTGATCTATAATCTGGATCAGATTGCACCTCATTGGTATCTAGACCTTAAGGTACCCAGCCACCTTGCCCAGGATCTTGCTGACGAGAAACTTGATGTTGGACTAATACCGGTAATTGAATATTTCCGAAGCCCCAACTATCGAATCATTCCTGGCATATCAATCGCATCTCACGGTCCGGTTTTAAGTGTCACACTCTTCAGCAAAGTCCCCTGGCCTGACATCAAATCGATTTCCCTCGATGAAGGTTCCAGGACAAGTGTTGCTCTTTTAAAAATTCTTTCAAAACAACTGCATGGGATTGTTTTTAAATCCTCTGCCTTGCCCATGAATGCTGATCCGGAAAAAGTCACAACAGACGGAGTTCTTTTAATCGGCGATCGTGCAATGAAAGCTTGCTTAAGTGGTTTTCCATTTGCCTATGACCTTGGCAAGGAATGGCATGATTATGCAAACTTACCATTCGTCTATGCAGTATGGGCGGTACACGAACGAGCTTTTGGGGAAAACCTTACTCGATACTTTGCGAGGTCAAAAAAAGAAGGCATGGCACAAGTTGGGGATATTGCCAGCCAAGAAGCCAAAATTCTTGGCCTTGATGCAGGTTTTTGCAGAAGATACCTCTCGCATATCATTCAATATAATTTGGGTAGCAGGGAAATAGCAGGACTCGAACTATATCGACACCTTGCATATGAAAACGGGCTGATTGAACAGGAAAGAAGTATTGATTTCCATGATTGCAGAACTTTTGCAAAAAGCCATTAATGGCAAAAGAATTACTCCAGAAGAGGGGCTTTTACTTTTGGAAAAAGCCGATATCCTTTCCTTGGGCGAAGCTGCAAATAAAATTTGCAACAAAATGCACCCGGAAAGTTATCGCACCTTCAATATCGACCGTAACATCAATTACACCAATATTTGTGCAGCAGTTTGCGACTTTTGTGCTTTTTATCGTAAGTCCCCTGATGCAGATGCTTATGTTCTTCCTCGTGAAGAAATTTATAAAAAAATTGAAGAAACAATTGCATTAGGCGGAGATCAAACCCTGTTGCAAGGCGGCTTACACCCAACTTTAAAACTAGAATGGTATGAAGATTTATTACGAGATCTAAAATCCAGGTACCCCAAATTTAATCTACACGCCTTCAGCCCTCCTGAAATATGGCATTTTCATAAACTCAACAAGTTACCTTTAAAAGAAGTTTTACAACGCCTAAAAGATGCTGGACTAGGCAGCCTGCCTGGTGGCGGAGGCGAAATTTTAACAGACCGTGTTCGAAAACTTCTTACCAAAAATAAATGCCTGACTGAAGAATGGCTGGAAGTGCACCGGGTTTGGCATAGCCTAGGTGGAAAATCTACCTGCACCATGATGTTTGGCCATATTGAAACACTTGCAGAACGGATCGAACACTTTGAAAAATTAAGGCAACTTCAAGATGAAACCGGAGGGTTCACAGCGTTCATCTGTTGGACATTTCAACCAGAAAATACTGAGTTGGCGCATATCGCACCTTCGGGTGGATTTGAATACCTAAGAAACCAAGCATTAGCAAGGATATATCTTGATAATATACCCAACATTCAATCATCTTGGGTGACTCAAGGTGGTAAAATAGGACAACTTGCATTGCAATTTGGCGCCAATGACATGGGCAGTCTGATGATCGAAGAAAATGTAGTTTCTTCTGCTGGAACTATTCACCATTTAAGTTTGGATGAGATACAAAGATCAATCTCAGAACTTGGTTATGTACCTAAGCAAAGAAATGTTTTTTATCAATTGATATAAGAAAAAGCTTTAAGTAAAAATAAAAGACCGGCAGAAAGATT
>RFZJ01000081.1 GCA_009920765.1 Planctomycetota bacterium
GAAGGTAAGACTTATTACTTCAAGGTTTCAGGTGCCCGAGGCACCACTGGTGATTATATCCTTGATATTTCCCCCGTTGCGGATGATGTGGGCAGCTCGATTGATGATGCAAACAATTTGCCTCTCACAGTTGTTTCTGGCAGCACTGCTGCAAACACAAGTATCGCCAGCACCACGGGTTCCATCGAAACCAAGGGTGATGCAGATTATTACAAGGTTTCCATCAGTACTGCAGGCAGGTACCAATTCAAGGTTTCTAAAGATACAGCTTCTTCTACCGGCCTTGAAGATGCAATGCTTGAACTTTACTCCGCAGATGGCGAACTGTTGGGCAAGAATGATGATGCAACTTCAACATCTTCCGACAGCGCACTTGAAATAAACCTTGCTGAAGATGGGATTGTTTATCTTAAGGCATCTGGTTATGGCGATAAAACTGGTAATTATGTTGTTGAAGTTGTTTATGTTGGTGAAGTCGTTGCGGATGATTACGGCAACACAACTGATAACGCATCTTCCTTTGTCTTTGATGATTCCAGTTCCTATTCCCTTACAGGTGCTGTAATCCAGGTTGCTGGTGATCTTGATTATTTCAACGGGGTTGCAGATATCTCTGGCGATATCAATATAACTTTAACCCCTGATTCAGCTCTTAATGGAACCGTTAAGGCGTTTATTTCCCGAGATGGGGTTATCGTGCAGGTGGCCAGCGAAAAGGCTAGCGCGGCTGGAGCCTCTATTTCGCTTACTTTCGCGGTTGCAGCTTCTGATGAGTTTTTCATCCAAGTATCCGGAGCCAATAACACAGTTGGATCTTACGATCTAACGGTTACTAACACTGTTTCAACCAGCACCTCAGATGCTCCTAAGGCGGTTGATTCTTCGGTGATCAACAGTACTGCTGATGAATTATCCGGACAGTTCACCAAAGCCATTGCTGATGCTGCAGATGGTGCCGATATCAATGAAATTAGCAGAAATATTACTCAAAAACTTGTGGATGCATTCATTGCTTCCATGGGCGGCACGCTCAATCAGACTTATATCATCCTCTGGCTTGATCCCGCTGATTTCAACTTCGCTGGCGCTGGAACAAATGTTGGTAACCAAGCTGGAGGTATCACCAATCAAGGTTCTTCTACCAGCCTTTCCACTAATGGTGCCCTTAATACCGTCATCGTTTCAGGGGCGCAGGCCTCTCAGTATAGCTTGAATATGACAGGCGTGGGAAGTGGCCAGGTTCTTGCAGGAGCCACCATGGTCACTGCAAGTGGCCAAATTATTAATCCCGTTGTAACTATCGGTGGTTCCAGCAGTTCTGGTATTGCATCCTCTGATGGCGTACCTAAATCTGGTCTTAATATGGTTCTTGATTTTGGAACCAATACCGGAGGTGGCAACAGCGGTGGCAACGGAGGGGGTGGTAGTAACGGTGGAGGTAATAATGGCGGCGGTACCCAAGTTGGAGTTCTTCCGGGTAATGGTGGATCTTCCTCTTCCTCTTCCTCTTCCTCTTCCTCTTCCTCCTCAAGTTCCAGCAGCGCTTCGGGTGGTGGTGGCAGCTTTGCTTCCCTCGTCAATGCGATTGTACAAACCTCATCCGCAATTACAGGAACAGCTTCAACATCATTGATTGCCAACCTTGCTGCGATTGCATTTGGTGGAGGTGGCACTGCTACCACAGTGAATGAAAAGCAGCTTGCGAAAGATTTGGGCGCCGAGGCCTCTGGTGATGGCTTGGAATTGAATGAAAAAGATAACAAGGAAGCTAAAATAATTTCTAGCTCGGATGTTGTTAAATCAGCCGCCTCTTTTGTTGTGGTTTCTTTTGCGGAAGCATATAAAGGTGCCGATCTCGCGGTATTAAGTACGATGGATGCAGAGAAACAAGTGGTTTCTGAAATTGCAAATGTCCTTGATAAAGTGCTGCCCATTCTTGTGCCCACGGAATTTGAAAACTCCGTTGAAAACATATTGGTGCAAACTGAGAAAACTCTGTTCCAGGAGGGCCAAGAAACTTTGACCAAGGTTGCAAACACCCTTACCGACTTGGTTCAGGCAAGGCTTAGCAAAAATACTCCTGTTGCGCAGCCTGCAAAAAACAAGGCCGAGGCAATTCTCAATACCTTTGAGTTTGTGGTGACCAACCTGGCGCAGAATTTGGGCAGTGATAATGCTGTTGATAAGCCTGAGTTTACAGGTGAAATTTTGTTCGCTCAGGAATTGCCTGATGGTTTTGAAGAAATGATTAATTTCACTTCCTTGAATCGAAGCACCATCGAAGAGTCTTTATTAACCTCTCCCATTGTTGTGGATGAACAAACCAATAAAGTTGCCGAACTTGCTGGTCTTGTTGCTGGCGCCCTTCTTGCTCCTGGATTCCTTAACGGGGTTCAAAACTCGCAACCAATTGCTTCAGATAAGCCCAAGCCAAGAAAAAGGAAGTCTTAAATCCTGTCAAGGTGTTTTGTAAACATCTTTGTCAAAGTATTTTAACTGTAAATTTGTCGGGCTGATATTTTTGTGCCGAAGAGGGCAATAAAAATCTTGCCCGTTTAATACCAATACGGATTGCTTAGTTTCTTTGAATTAAAAGTTGTTAAAGTTTAATCAAGCGAAACTATTATTCCTGTTCACAGCAATCTTTCCAGATTTGATGTAGTGTTTTTCCGCTTTGCTGACGAGGTTAGGGAATCTGCCAATTTTCGAAACAAAGGTTTCATTTGTTGGGTTCACAGTGTTTCGGGTTTTGCATACTGTAGCAAAATCAACCAAAGGGCAATGGGATTTTATTTCAAATGAATAAAGGGCATGAGAGTTCTTTTTTACCTTTGCCTGTTTGTAAATACTTGCACGGGGATTCAGACGATTCATAATCCCTGACGACCAATTTTAATCAAGGTGATGGATTGATGGGATCACTTTATACTTGTTGGACTATTTAAATTTGTTTAAACTTGATTTAATTACATAGGTTATTCTGCCCACCGGTTTAAACTGATGCAAATGCATGGGATTGGCGAAGTCAGTGGCCATCTGGCTAATTTTATTGGGATGTTCCCAGGATGAAAAAGATGCCTTTTGCGACAAAGATTCAAAATCATTTGCTGGTCTTTCTTTTGGCATTTTGTTTTCTTTTACTTGAAAACCGCTGCGCGTTTTCCCAGCCTGCTTCCACGACACTTCCACCGGAGATGACGGGTTTTCTGAAGCAGTATTGTCAGCGCTGCCATGGTGCTGAGAACCCAAAGGCGGGTTTTTCCTTGACGACTTTCACCGACCAGCTTTCCCTGTTGAAGTCCCGAAAAAAATGGGATCAACTGCGAGTGATGGTCAGGCAGGGTGAGATGCCTCCTCAAACCGCAAAACAGCCAACTGCCGGGGAACGTGCGGAATTTGAAAAATCGGTCCAATTGGTTTTTGAAAATGCAGATAGGAATGCAAAGCCAGATCCAGGCCGGGTAACCGCACGTCGATTGAACCGTGTGGAATACAACAATACGATCCGTGATTTATTGATGGTAGATCTGAAGCCTGCAGAGGATTTTCCCGCTGATGATGTGGGCCATGGTTTTGACAACATTGGTGATGTCCTTACGCTTTCTCCCGTATTGATGGAACGCTACCTAGCAGCGGCGGAATCGGTGGCCAACAGGGCGGTTTTGACTGAGATCCCATCTCCTGCCAAAAGATACCTTGCGGGTCGTTTCCTTCATCCCTACCCTCACAATACCCCAGAAGCGGAGGGGCGTTTTCGACCCCTGCGGCCTCTGGATAAGAATCCGATTTTCTCAGGGCCTCTTGTGGCCGGTGCTGATTATCTCAAATTCACCGCTGATGAAGACTTGATACTCAGGGCAAGGTTCTACTCGAAAAAGAAGGGTGATGCTCCCGCTTATGCTGCCATTTTTATTTCAGGGCCAAATCTGGTCGACCCATCGCCCGAAAAAGAAGTGGATCGCCTGATGGGGGAGGCACTCAAGACATTCAAGCCGCTTCGTATTCTAAAGACATTCGAATTGACATCCTTTGATGAAAAAAAACTGCAGGAAGTGGAATTCCCCATCCATAAGCGCGGCGACATCAAGGTTGTGGGAATCGCAGTTGTGCGACCACCCGAGGGGCAGGAACCTCCACTGATGTTCATCGAGAATTTATCATCTGAGGGGCCCCTTGAGACCAGGCCACTTTCCCATCGAACCTTGCTTGGAAACGTATCCCCAAGCGTGCCGACTGCCGAGCGTACCCGCGAAGTTTTGACCCGTTTTCTATCCAAGGCATTCAGGAGGCCTGTCAGTCCCGAAGAGGTGCAGCGATATTCAAGCATTGTGGAATCAACAGTTGCTGGGGGAGCCAAGTGGGAGGCAGGGATTCAGCTTGCAATCCAAGCGGCCTTGGTTTCGCCAAAGTTTTTGTTCCGCCTGGAATTGGATGACCGGGCTTTGTCTGCGGAAACTCAACCTCTGGATGAATTCCAGCTTGCCTCAAGGCTTTCATATTTCCTCTGGAGTTCCATGCCGGATGATGAACTGAGGGATCTGGCTGGCAAAAAACAGTTGATTGCAAACCTTCCAGCCCAAGTCAAGCGAATGCTCAAGGATCCCAAGGCTTCTGCTCTCATCGATCAGTTTGCTATGCAATGGCTTCAGTTGGGTAGGTTGCAGACCGTGGCTCCAGATTCCAAGCTTTTTCCTTCGTTCAACGAGCCACTTCGAATGGCTATGCTGGAGGAAACCCGATTATTCCTTGGCGAAATGATGAGGGAAGACAATAGCCTTGCTGAAATGTTAAACGCCAACTTTACTTATTTGAATGAACCACTTGCCCGCCATTATGGCATTGCGGACACCATGGGAAATCAAGTTGGAAAGAAACCTGTGAAGCCAGGTGGTAAACCAATCAAGGGGCCTGCATTTGTGCGTGTGAGCTTGGATGGAACCAACCGGGGGGGACTATTAACCCAGGCGAGTGTTCTTACGGTTACTTCAAATCCAACCAGGACATCCCCTGTAAAGCGTGGCAGGTGGGTTCTTGAACAATTACTGGGTACGCCCCCGCCTCCACCCCCGCCAAATGTTCCCGAACTTGACAAGGATGAAGGAAAACGATTGACCGGATCCCTGAGGCAGAGAATGGAGCAGCACCGCCAGAATCCCACCTGTGCCAATTGCCATGCAAGCATGGACCCTTTGGGTTTTGCATTTGAAAACTTTGATGCCATCGGGGCTTTTCGCGAAAAAGACGGAGAATTCAGCATTGATTCATCCGGAGTGCTGCCCGGGGGGAAAATGTTTAAAGGTCCTGCTGAACTTAAGGCGATACTGTTGGAGAAGCGTGAATTGTTCAACAGATGTGTTGTAGAAAAAATGCTGACTTACGCCCTCGGACGTGGGCTGGAATATTACGATAAACCGACTGTTGACCGGGTGACCCTGGCCTTGGAAAAGGAGGGCGGCAGGTTTTCCACCCTGGTCACCGAGATAACCAAAAGTGATCCGTTTCGTTTACGAAGAGGAAAGGAATAAGCCATGAATTTAAAGATGAAGATTTCCCGTCGAACCGTTTTGCGTGGACTCGGTGCTTCTGTGGCCTTGCCTTGGCTTGAAACCATGGGGCCTTTGGCCGCTTGGGTTGATGATCAGCCTGGAGTCCGGAAGGCTCCGAACAGGCTTGCCTTCATCTATGTGCCAAATGGCAAAAACATGGCGGACTGGACTCCCGCTGCAGAGGGGGCGAATTATTCCCTTCCCTCCATTCTTGAACCTCTCGAGAAACACAAGTCCGACTTTAATGTCCTTACAGGGCTTACCGCTGACAAGGCTAGACCACATGGTGATGGTGGTGGCGACCATGCCAGAGCCCTCTCAGCATTCCTTACTGGTGCTCAGCCCCGCAAGACTGATGGCACCGATATACGCGCTGGCATCTCCGTTGACCAGGTGGTGGCAAGTCGGATTGGTGATCGTACCAGGCTTGCTTCCTTGGAAATCGGCTGCGAGCAGGGGGGCATGGCTGGCAACTGTGACTCCGGATATAGTTGCGTTTATTCCAACACCATGTCATGGCGCTCGGCGACCCAGCCACTACCCAAGGAGGTGAACCCCAAGCTGGTTTTTGAACGTCTTTTTGCTGGGGAACCCGATGCCAACCGCATCCGCAGGGATAAGCAAAGGCGCAGCATTCTTGACTTGGTTCGCGACGATGCAAAGGATCTCGCCGGCAAGATAAGCTCTTCTGACCAGCGCAAGCTGGACGAATACTTCACGTCGATTCGGGATATCGAGCAACGTATCGAGAGGGCTTCAAAACTTCCCGAGGTCAAGACTCCCAGCTATGCAAAGCCCAATGGCGTTCCTGGTGATTACCGGGAACATATTCGCCTTATGTGTGATCTTATGGTACTTGCCTTTCAGGCTGATGTAACCCGTGTTGCAACCTTTGTCCTCGCCAATGAGGGCAGCAACAAGCCCTATCCCTTCATCGGGGTCTCGGAAGGGCACCATGATCTTTCCCATCACGGCAACGATGAGAAGAAAAAAGCCAAGATCCGCGATATCAATAAGTTTCATGTGTCTCAGCTTGCATATTTGCTTGAGAAATTGAAGTCCATCCGTGAGGGATCCGGCACACTTTTAGATCACTGCCTGATTGCCTATGGCAGCGGCAATTCCGATGGCAATGCACACAACCATGATAACCTCCCGATCCTGCTGGCAGGCAAGGGCGGTGGTTCCATCAAGACCGGACTTCATGTCCGCTATGCCAATGAAACACCACTCAACAACCTGTGGCTTGCGATGCTCGACAGGGTTGATGTAAGGCTTCCCTTTCTTGGGGACAGTACAGGTATGTTGTCAGGGTTGGCATAAATCCAAGAATTGAAAAAGGCCAGTTGGTAATTGCTTATGGCATTATCGTCTGGCCTTTTTTATTGTCAGGTTGTTGAAGTTTTAATATTTAAATCAACCAGATGCTTGAATTCATACTGTCATTTAGACTGAAACAGACTTTGGTTGTGCTGCTTCCAGTCATTCCGTAATTTTTTCAGATCGGGATTAAATATCCCCAAGCTTTTCCTTGGAATCGCCAAAGCTATCGAGTTGCACTCCGGTTTTTTCCATCAGTGAAAGGTAAAGGCTGCACATCTTTCGGTTTGGATTGTTGAGGTAATCAAGAACCCGCCCCGTGCGAATCTGCCCACCACCTTTTCCAACCAGAACGACAGGCAATTGATTGTTGTTATGTCCGCCTGTCATCATACTGGAGCAGAAAAGAATCATGGAATTGTCGAGCAGGGTGCGCTCGCCTTCCTGAATGCGGTCAAGGCGGCCAGCGATATAGGCCAACTGCTCGGTAAAGAACTGGTTGACCCGGAGCCAGTCGGCATTGTTGTTGTGCGAGAGAAGGTGGTGGATCATGTAATCGATGCCACCCCGGCCACTTGATGCCTTTAGGTTGGGGAAGCGTAGGGAGGAATGGTCGTTGTTAAGCTTTAATGTGCAGACCCGGGTGGTATCGGTCTGGAAGGCGAGAACCAGAATGTCGCACATGAGGCGCATATGCTGGTCAATGTCCTGCGGCATGCCATCCACCGGACGCGGCATGTTGGGCTTCTCTAGGGTTGGTCTCCAACCCTGCAGTCTTCGTGACTTGCCGGCTTGCTGGATTTGTGTTTCCACTTCGCGGACCGATGAAAGGTATTCGTCAAGCCGGCGTTGATCCGTTGTGCTCACCCGGTTGCGAAGGCTGCGGGCGTCATCCAGCACTGCATCAAGGACGCTCTGGTCGGCCCGGCCGACATCCTCACGGAAAAGGCGATCAAACGCCAGGGCTGGAAATACTTCAAGAGGGGTTGGGGTGGTTGGCGAACTCCAGGAAATGTGCGAACTGTAAACCATTGAATAGTTTTTGTGAATCGCAGCTATTGGCGGTTCGCAACCCAACACTAGACTTGGAACTTTCGTATATCCTCGATTTCGATGGGCGATGACCTGATCGCAACTGATACCCGATCGAATTTCGCCACCGGGCGCCAGATGGGCACCACTTAGAAGATTTCCTGTCTGGCAACTATGAATGCCCCCGATCAAGGCTTCGGCATTGTACAGACCCCGGATAAAATTCATCTTCTCGCGGTGGGGACGAAGTGATTCCAGAACCTGGCCGAGTTCCATTTTCGCCCCTTCGCCCTTTGCCCACCACTCCTGGCTGTGGAACCCGTTGCCGGCAAACAGGCATGCGAATCTAACCGGAGGAGTATTATTACGCTCTGGGGAATTTTCCAGGCTCCAGGCAGGCATTGATTCAAGCCACGGCAATGCCATGCTTACACCCAGGCCGCGTAGGATGGTGCGCCTTGAATAATGATTTGATTCAAATTTTTTCATGACCAATCTCCGGTTGGGTTAAGGACATTTAATCCAATGATACAGTATCACGTCCACGAACCATGCGAAATTGCGGACTGCGAATAATCATCATAATTGCAGATGATGCACGGCCTTCATTCTTTTTTAATTCCTGCACCATTTCGTCAATCAGGACGGTATCCGACAGGGTCGTCGCACGGCCAAGTGAATATCCAAGTAATTTTTGGCAGAACTGGTGTAAAATAACATCCTTCTTTTTTGAAAGTAAATAGCTTCGTAGTCCTTCGATTCCGTCAAATTCAGTTCCATCCTTTAATTTGGCCTTGGTGTCTACCGGTTGTCCACCGGATTCCTTCTCACGAAGACGGCCAATCGGATCAAACTTCTCGAATGCAAATCCAAACGGATCAATCCGTACATGGCACGAAGCACAGGAATCGTTTGAAACATGTTTCTCAACCATTTGCCGGGTTGTCAGCTTGTCAGTCCCTTCCTGGTCGGGGAGGATCGGGACATTTGCAGGAGGTCGGGGTAATTTCTCTCCAAGCAGGGTCTCAACAACCCAGTTCCCGCGGAGCACCGGGCTGGTTCGAGATGCACCTGATTGCTTGGAATGAACGCTTGCAAATCCCAATATACCGCCCCGGCCATATTTTTTAACCCCTTCCACCCTGCGCCAATTAAATCCCTGAACATTGGGAATGCCATAATGCTTCGCCAGAGTTTCATTTAGGAATGTGTAGTCTCCATCAAGTACATTTTGAATAGGCCGGTCATTCTGGAATAGATCCTGAAAAAAGAGAATCGATTCCTCGTAGATGGCCGCCCTTAGCCTGGCATCAAATGTCGGAAACAGTTTTTCGTTTTTCTCCTTTAGTTCATCAAACCCACGTACATGAATCCATTGGGTTCCGAACTCGACTGCGAGGGAGCGGGTACGTGGATCTTTTAGCATACGCTGTGTTTGCTGTGCCAGCACTCCGGCATCATGTAGTCTGCCTGCTATTGCCGCCTGCCGTAGTTCCTGATCGGGCATTGATGACCACAGGAAATAGCTGAGCCTTGTAGCTAATTCCCAGTCACTTACCGGGACGGGTTGTTTTCCAGCGTGGGCCTCCTCGGTGCGAAACAGAAAAGAGGGCGAGGCCAGCACTCTGGCCAGCACGCCACGAAATGCCTCATTGTGATCTGCACCTTTTTTGCGAATGGTTTGATAAAGCGTGTGAAGATCATCTTTTTCCTTGTTCTGCAGTGGTCTTCGGAAAGCCTGTTCCGTGAACTTTAGCAATGCACCTTCCTGAATTGCGATGATGGATTCCTCCCACTTTAGAAAATCGTCCATATCCTGTTTGAATTTTGGCTTTCGGTCGATGAAAAATTGCTGAAATGCCTTTGATGTGTCCTGGGTTGTGAAGCCCATCAACTGGGGAAGATAGTCGAACTCAGCAACTGGTTGCCGGCTGATCAATCGCAGTTCGGCCCATAATCGGTCTAGTTCCCGTGCCTGTTCCTCGGTCGCAAAAAGCCTTAGCAATGGCTCGTCTTCGCGGTGGTACATTTTAAGCGAAACAACTTCGTCCGTGGGTACAACTCCAGGAAAGCAGGTAAAAAGTGGGAACACACGGCGAAACTCTGTGTTACCCGCCAGCACCTGCTTGTAAGCTGCTCCGTTAGCGGATGCAAGTAACGGCCCATTCCATAAGGCGCTGGCGTCGGGCGGGGTGGCTGCAGTGCGTATCCGCACAAATCGATCCCCCTGGGGATTGTCGATCTTCGCATCAACCACAAATTCTCGGCCAACAAAAAGTGATGCGGGCAGCTTTATCTCCACCACCTTGTCTGTCAATTCTGCGATGCTGTCGCCATCCGGATTCGAGAACCTATCCTTGGGCAATCCAAAAGACCCTTTTAATTTGCGGTTGGCAAATTTGGTAAGATCGATCCCGGTAAGCAGGGGGCTGTCCAATGCGATCAACTTATCGTAGGTCCCGCGTTCAACATCCTTTTCATCGGGCCTCGGGCCTGTCAGGATTTTCTCAACTTCTTTTCCCAGTTGCTCTGCTTCAGCACGACGACTGGGGTTTGCAGCGGCAATGCACCAGCGTCCCAGAATTGAGTTAGTGGCCACGATCGGTTGCTGTTTTTCCACACCACCTTTGCGGGCCTCACCACGGGCGAAGCTCCAGGTCTTAGCGTTACCATGGTTATCTGCATGGGGATTTCCGGTTTGAATTTCCTTTGAGACTTCCTTCGCAAGATCCCAGGTTTTTTTGGCACCATCTGTCTCGGTGACCTTGAAATCCAACTCGGTTAGGTCGCAGGAATGATTTACATTACGCGGATCAACTGCAAGAACCAGTTGGTCTCCTTTTTCAACCTTCAGCTTTGTGACCGGAGGCTTCGCAATCTGCAGCACATCGAGAATTCCTTCACCTAGCAAAGTGGCCCGGTTGCCACGACGATGCTCCAATTGCCAGGCAACACCATTGCCACAGTTGTGTGCATGGGATATGCGGGTTGCAATGTTGATTTCTGCACTGAGTGGACTTTCCCAGATAACAGCCACATATTCCTGTGGTGTCGGATGGACGGCAACAGCATGAGGAGAGATTCTACCTGGAATGGTCAGGGTCCGTTCGGAAGAATTTGCCAGGACGACAGGGAGGTCGGCTCCGTTTTTTGTCCAGCCGGTTATCGCCCCACCAAACTCTGGAGAAGTCTTGCGTTCCAGCAATGTCAGTGCAGCACCCACGGGGACTGTAGCGGGTGATTGGGCTTTAGGTACGATTGCAAGTACCTTGATCCATTGCTTGAGCAATGCCTCGTTCAGACCGTTTTTTTGGGAAATGGTTTCAGTTGAAACATTTGTTGCATGAGTCAATTCAGCCACAGCGGAAAGATACTTTGCCGTGCCTGCAAATATACTTGGAAGGTCGACTTCGAACGCCGGCCCGAAGCTGGCGTAGTCTCGTAGCAGGAGTTGCTTGCCGTTTCCTTCGATTCGGGGTTTATGCCAGATGATCGTCCCGTTCCTGCCAGATTCGCGTGCGGCAAGGTAAATGGTGACTTCCGTTTGTCCTGGTGAAAGCTTGATTGGCAGGCGTGTGGTTACAGTATCAGCCGCCGGATCGTCAAAGGGAGATTGTCTGGAAAGGTTTTCAACGACGGAGTTGCTTTGGGTGTGTTTGCCATCGGTGGATCGCACGTAGCTTCCTATCGGGCCGGTTCTCCAAAGAGCTGTCTGCCATGCCTTTACTTCAGCAATCAAGTCATCCAAGTCTTTTTCACCGGCCTTACGCCACTTTGCCCGGATGGTATCAAGAGGTTCCGAAGGTTTCTTGTCGTTTAAAGCTTCCCAGAGTATTCGAAGGTATTTGGGGTTTAATCCATTCTTTGAAGCGACTTCTTCAAATTTCCCCTGGGATAATAATTCGCGTTGAATTACTGTCTGGCGAAGGTATTGACCCATTAATGGAGTAAAGGCGCCGTCCTTCACCGGCCAGATTTTCGAATACACCATGCGGAGTTGTTCTTTAGCTTCGTCGCTCCAGTCGCGCCGGGTTTTGGATGGGGAAAAACGAAAGCCATCTGGAAGAAGGACGGCATGGTCTGCGATTTCCTTCGCAGCTTGCAGGTACCGGCTGAACAAGGCCGGCGATATATCGGAAAGCGATTCACCTGCGTTTGTGAAACCCTCACCACCGGCTCCATCAACAGGGAATTCCCGTGTGGGTTTGAGATCGATTTCAGTTAAGTCGCGGATGGTGGCATCGTATTCCGCATTGCTTAACCGGCGCAATACTGTCTTACCGGGATCTCCTGTTCGTGCTTTGGCCTCGGCTTCCAGGAAACTTTTGACCCAGCCAAGAAGTTGTTTTTTTTCCGCTTCGCCTGGCTGTGGTTTTTCCTTTGGCGGCATTTCCGCTGTTTCAATCTGTTCGATCAGGTTTTGCCATGGTTTGACATCCTTGCGTACATCATCAAGATTCACGAACCTTTCAAGATCAAGGCTTCCCTTCTTGGTTTTGGTGGAATGGCATTCATGGCAATACTTTGTGAGTATGGGTTTTATTGTTTTTTCAAATTCAGTCTTGCTGGTTAAATCCTGCCCTTGTAGGGGGACGAAAAATAATCTCGGTGCATTCAATGCCACAACCCCAGCCAAGATTCCCAATACCCAGGACAAATAACTGGCCGAGCGCAATATGTTGACGATTTTTCCCATTACTATCTCCTCTTGTGGCTTTCGATGTGCCCACGTAATTCCGCCACGGCTTCGACGACCTGCCCGGCAGCCAGGAGATCGATCAGGCGAAGGTGGCTTTGTGTTCCTATCTGCCACTCGGATTTTTTTATGCTCTCCCGGAATCGCTGAAAGAACACATGAAGCAAATCCCCAAAAGCCATCAGGGGTTGCAGGCCGCTTGACTCCAACAGGCAGCGATGGAACTGGATGTCCAGGTCTATCCAGCTTTTAAGGTCGCGGGCGGTTTGGAATCGTCCGGCAATTTCACGCAGTTGCTGCTCGATCGATCGGTCATTGGCCATGTTGTGGACGATGTGTGGCAAAGCCCCTGTTTCCACGATTACGCGACTGTCGATCAACTGCTGTGGATCGACATCGAGCAATCCGGTATGAAAGCCGAGGTGAGAGGTGACACGTTCCATGTTGATGCGACCAACAGTCAGGCCTACACCGGTTTTTGATTCGACAATGCCCAGGAATTCGAGCGCCTTGGTTGCTTCGCGGATGCTCAGGCGACTGATACCGAAAGTTTCAGCCAGAGCTGTTTCCGTGGGAAGTCGATCTCCGGGTGTTAGATCGTGCTTTAGAATGTACTGCTTGATTTGTTCCGCAATCTGGTCGCGAACTTTCGGACGCCTTAGTGTTTGCATTATTTGCTTATGCCTTTGGTGTGTCAAACTCAGACACCTAGATTATCTGACAATCAGACAGGCGTCAACTCCCGCTGACTTGGGATTTTTTGGATTGCGTAAGCACTGTCATTTCAAAATGTTTTAAACATACCGGTAGTTTTCTCCTAGGAGGGAGTTGCTGTTTTCATGGTTTCAAAGATTGGTTGCCACTTGTTGTTAGGCATTTAAATCCCCGTTGGCAGGTTGATGCAATCATCACCTGAAGTTTCATGGGACAGATTTTACTGGTAATTTACGACTCTAAAAATTATCATCTTGTTAACTACCATGGGGAATTATTGTGCACTACATTTCTCGCCGTGAGGCGATTGCCTTGTTTGGTTTGACCGTTGCGGGATTTTCCCAATCCAGGCAACCAGCCAAGTCGTTTGGCCAAGCCAAGGCTTGCATATTATTATTCCCGTATGGTTCCCCGCCCCAGCATGAGATGTTTGATCCCAAGCCTGATGCTCCGGTTGAAATTCAAGGCGAAATGAAATCCATTGCCACTTGCATGCCGGGGGTTCGCATTGGAGAGGGGATTCCTGCGCTGGCACCAATCATGGATAGGCTTGCCGTTATTCGTTCGGTGAATCATGCTTACCCTCAGCATGGGGTTGCCTACGCTGTTACAGGAATCCCGACCTACACGCCAGCGCTTGAAGATAAGCCCCGTGATGCGCGCCACTGGCCGTTTATTGGTTCTGTTGTTGATTACATCGGGCAACTACGTTCCGGGGGTGCTATTCCCACAGTGCCTCGTAATATTGCACTTCCCTGGCTTCTGAATTCGAAAACAGATTTAAATGTTAGTGCTGGCCCCTATGCTGCATTTCTTGGGCAGGCGCATGATCCCGTCTGGACGGATTTTGATGGAGCAGGCACAAAAAATGCTCCCCGTTATACCGATGGCCAGACTAGGGATTATTTAGATCCTTTTCAAGAAACCACCCTTGGCGGTAAGTTTTGTATTTCCTCCCTTGGGCAAAAGGTGGATGGTCTTTCCCCTGATCGCCTGCGTGAAAGGCGTGATCTATTGCACCGTATGGAATCGGTTCCACCACGATTGTTTGACAAACATCATGATCTTGCATTCTCTTTGCTTATGTCTGGCAAAACTCTTAATGCTTTGGATCTTAGCCGCGAGCCTCAACCTTTAAGGGAAAAATATGGGGCCACGCTGTTTGGGCAATCTTGCCTGGCGGCACGTAGGTTGGTAGAGGCGGGCAGCAAGTTTGTGACTGTTTTCTGGGATGGTTTTGGCCAGTTTGCCAATTGTGGTTGGGATACCCACAACAATCACTATCCACGCCTTAAGAATTATCTGCTACCTGGTTTCAATCAAGCTTACCCGACTCTCATCCAAGATTTGGAATTAAGGGGAATGCTTGATTCCACCTTGGTCATGTGGTTGAGCGAGCATGGTCGAACCCCCAAGATTGATAGCAAGCCCAAGGGGGCTGGCAGGCATCATTGGTCCCAGGCTTATTCGGTGGTGCTTGCGGGCGGTGGCGCTGCCCGGGGCAAAATTATTGGTAGTACAGACAAACATGCTGGCGAAGTCAGGGACACCCCTGTTTCGCCCAAGGACATTCTCGCCACAGCATTTTATCTGCTTGGCATCGACCCCGAAACAAGGGTGCCCGATACCTTCGGCCGGCCCATGCCAATCGCAGGGGAGGGTATAGTCCGGCACGAACTGCTCGCATAAATTGGCATTCTTTGTTTCTTCACAGTCTTTAGATCAATTTTTGTTGGTAAAAAGTTTACAGAAAGCACCATCTTGGTCCCCCAATACTCAGGAAATCATCACAGGCACAGGCATGGGCAGTGGCACTCATGTTAAAATCTGGGATTACGAAACTCTTGCGTTTGAAGCTAATTTCATGGCCTTTGGCAGCACGACCAACAGTTCGGGCCAGGTGATTGATAACTTCTTCTCCGGGGGCGTTCGAGTTGGACTTGGGATGCCAATTGCGATGGATTCATCGATTTGGTCACCGGTGCAGGCTCTAGCTGGTAAGCCCAATTTGAAAGGCTTCGGTGGCTTGCATCTTGATCTCTTGCTTAGCTATTTCGCTGGTAACCCTGATGATGAAGATGGTGTATTTGTGGCTTAAACGCTTGCCTATGCCAATAGAAAAGTAAGCAAAAGCCGCTCTGGCTTGCATCCAGGGGGGATTGTTGTTTAAATAGCACGAACTCTGGGGGCAATAATAATATTTAGGAAACTTTTGTGTTAAGTAATGTTCTTAAAGTCGCTTCCTGGAGTATTAACTTTCGAAATTAAGATTAAAGAACAAATACACATCGGGCGTGTATTCAAACAATTGTAAGAAATACGTTTTAGCCTTTTATTTAGGATAAAGCGCAATACTTTCAGCCATTTTGGAAATATTTATAAAACCAGCACAAAAAGAGAACTTTTATTGTACGACACTCGTAGCATTGTAATATCAATGATAATATTAATAAACGATTGGTAAGGAAAATGCTGACAACTTCTGTGGGAATGCTGAATCGCCTCAACCTGCAAAAGAGCCCGGAAGCTTGGGAATCTTTTGTGAACCTTTATGGCCCGCTGCTCTACCGCTGGAATCTTAAGGTGGGTCTTTCCTCGGAAGATGCCAAGGATGTCAGCCAGGAAGTGCTTTTGCATGTGTTCAAGACTGTGCATACCTTTGAGAGGCGTTTTAACGGCAGTTTCAGGTCGTGGCTGAATCGTGTTAACTACTTTAAGATGATGCAATTCAAATCCCTGCAAAAAAAGCAATTGGATAACAGGCCTGGACTTCAAAATTTGAACGACCTTGCCAAATTGGTGGACAACCAAAGCTGGGCTGAGGATTACTGCCTAGATGTGTTCAATCGGGCGCTAACAGTAATCGAGTCGGAAATCAGCCACCGCGATTGGCAGATATTCCAGAAAATCTTCTTAAACAATCAAACTCCTGAGGAGGTTGCGGGAGAATTAAAGTGTTCAAAAAGGGTGGTTTATACCGTGCAATGTCGCGTATTAAGCAAACTCAGGGTAATCGTTTCCAAATTTATTGAAAATTCCATTTAATTTTTGAAAGAAATCGGGGGTTTATGGAATTTAATGTATAGGTAGCATTAAAAACGAATGAAAAAAAATGAAATTGATTTCCAAATGCCCTGGCGAAACAATCCTAAAAGCAGTTGTTCTTGGTGAAATCAACGAACCACTGCTGGATTACTATTTGGACCATATTGATGGTTGCGATAGGTGCACGGAAATCATCGACAAATCCAGTTGGCCCCAATTCGAATTCCAGAAGCTAATCACTCAATCCCATGTTGATCTAAAAAACCTGCAACCCGATCGGGAAACCCTGGATTTAGATTGGCTGGAATCGGTCAGGAAGAGTTACCCCGGAAAGGACTTTATCCCGGCCAATAACCCCGATAACGCCCTTGGTCTTCCTGAGGTGATCGGGAATTACCGCCTTGGTAATCTTATAGGCTCGGGTGCCACCTCCATGGTCTACCAGGCAATGGATATGAATCTGCTCCGTGAGGTGGCGCTAAAAATCCTGCATCCGGAATTTGATGGTGTGCCAGAAATTCAGGAATCCATTTTATCCGAGGCCAGGGCCATCGCCTCCCTCAGCCACGAAAACATCCTTCCCATATTCCATGTGGAAAAGCTTGGAGCCAACCCTGTGCTGGTCTTCCCGCTCTTGCCTGGTTGCACCCTGCAAAAGGCATTGGAAAAGCAAAAATTTAACCTGCGCGAAACCCTGGGTATCATCTGCGATTTATGCCGGGCCCTTGAATTTATTCACTCCCGCGGCATCATCCATCGCGACATTAAACCTTCCAATATCTGGCTGGACAACCGGGGGGATGGCTCGCACAAGCCGCTGCTTTTTGATTTTGGCTTTGCCGGCATGGAACAAAATCGATCCGGCACAAGTGGTTACATGGCTCCCGAGCAAATTCTCCACCAGAAAAACACCCCTGCAACCGATATGTTTGCCCTGGGTAGTCTGTTGTTTCAGATGGCCGGCAAGGAAGAACTCCCGGAAAAGATCAAAAATATCATCCATGAATTGCTTTTGGAAAATCCCGCAGACAGGCCAACGGCCGCCCAGTTGTATAAGTCCCTGGATGAATGGCTTAACCCCAGGCAAAAATCCCCGCCTTTTTCAGATAGTGGCGATCCAGCACACCATACTGATCCCCTTACCAGCAAGGGGCCAACCCCTGTAAAAGATGGTGTAAAGTCCCCGGGATCACAGGGAAGCTTAAGGCCACTAAAAGTGGGCACATTATTTCTGCCCCCTGTTATGGTTGCAATGGCCCTGGTTTATTTTTCTTTCAACCATCGTGGTCCATCCCCTAATAATGAATCGAATAAAAAGCCTGTTGCAATTGAATCTAATGCGCCAGTTGCAATCGCCTTGGATCTTATTCCCGCCCATGTTTTTTTGGATATGTATTATGGGCTAAACTCAATTTCAGGCAATGGCAAGGTCTTTGCGAGTATCACCTACAAAAACATTCTTGCCCTCAAATGTTTGGATGATCCGAAAAAAAATGTGGATCTCGCCTTACCTTTTGATCCTAATTCTGTTGTTTTAAACCAAAAGGGAAATCTTCTCGCAGTAAGCAGTGTTGGGGGCAATTTATCAATTGTAAAAATCCCTACCGGCGTGGTTCTGTTTACGATGCAGGACAAGGAAAAGTTGCAGTTTGAACACCTCGAATGGGGTGGAAAGAACTCTGATGTGCTTTTATTTTCCCAAAACAACAAGATGTTTCAGCTTAAGCCAGAATCGCAGGATCAATATCCCGATATGGTTTCCGAAATCCAGAATGCCAAGATTTTGAAAAATGCTGTAAAATGGGAAAATATCACGGCCCTTCCTGATACAGATTTTTTCCTCGCCAATATCACCATGACCAACAGCCTAAAACGGATTTTCATTATTGTTGACGTGGCCGAGAACAAAATAGTAAAGTTTACATCCCCATCGCCACATTTGGACAAGAATAATAAACCCATTAATTCCATAAGTTGGATTAACGATAAACAATTTTTCGCAACCCAGAATCGAAACCTTTTCGAGTACGGTTGGATAGCAAACAACGACCCCCAAAACCTAAATATGTTTTTGGTAAAATCATCTGAACTTCCCCAAGCTCCTGAGGATTTAATCTGGCTCGACAACGATCATTTCGTTGCCTTGGCTGATATAGGTGAAACTATTCCTTATCTCTATTTGTACAATCGTGAAAACTTTTCTTCTGCCAAAAAATTTGAAACCAATGGCGAGTGGGTGAAACAGCTCAAGAAGCTGGATGGAAACTCCTTTGCAGCTTTCTGCGAATCGGGAAAAGTTCTTACCTATACGCTTTCCGAATCGCTTTCCAAATCATCATCCAATTAAAAATTTTTGCATTAACCCCTGCGTCAGTCGCCAAGGTAAATAAGCCTCGGATTTAAAAAGCTGATTCATTAACAATTACTTGAAAAATCATCTGATGGCCTGGGTTCTTGGCTGAATTAAGTTCAAAGGCGATTTTGAACCAGAGGGTATTCGTTGCAATAACCTTTGCTTGTTCCTTTTTTTTCAGGACAAATGCCTCTTTAGGAATTTTTTTTCATTTAAACCTTTTCCCCTGTCTGCATTCGAGCAAGGTTTAAGTTTTTATGATTTAGGCATGAAATAAGGCTAGGCAATCGAAATTAGTTGTCATTTTGGGAAATAATTAAGAAATGGTTCTAAAAAGCCGCAGTTTAAGAAAATCCTTCCTTGAGGGAACAATTTCCCAAAATTAGCCAAAATCTCGAAAAGATTCTGCAACATTCGACACGAATGACAAATTTCATAATAGGCAGAACATCCAGGCGTTTTTAAAACAAAGCTCTGGTTTTACATAAACTCTTGTTGTGATTAGGGTTACAAATAATGAACGATTTCTTATCCAGCTTTTTTAACAAGTTATCCAAGAAGGTTACCCGCAGGAAAACCACCAAGTGGAACAAAAACCAGATCAAGCTGGATCT
>RFZJ01000082.1 GCA_009920765.1 Planctomycetota bacterium
ATTCGGTCTGGCCGGGCATCCAGTCCACGGTCAGCTTGAATCCTTCCCAGGTAAATGTATCACCTTCTTGAAAAACTTTGTCAAATGCGATGGAATCGATTCCCTTGCCATAAGTATTTACTTGGGCGCAGTAATCGAAATGCAGCGGGCGGGAAACGGGAGCAACGACACGATTCATCGTCCAAATCTTGGCGCCATGCACATCCCGAAGATGTGGCGCTTCCAGACAATGATCGCCATGCATATGGGTCACCAGCACAACATCAATCTGCTTTAGGCCAAGCCTTTCCTTCATCAGTGCGATCGATTTATCCAAGAATTCTTTTTTGAACAACCCGCAATCAACAACCAAGGCGTGGCCGTTATCTGCAAGTATCATGTGGAAGTTGGGCCAGAATTCGGGGCCACGAAACTTGAACAGATGTTTGGTTACTTGCCATACATGGGGTACAGAAGTGGGTTGGGAAACCCGATCTTGGTCTGCACCAGCAAAGGTCGAAACTTCCCACCCGCGCAGATAAAGTTTGTTGAATTCTCGAAGTGTGTTTCGTAGTGTTTGCAATTGGGGCAATGGATTTTCGATGATCGGCCCATGCGAAGGCAGCATCTTTTTTAATGGGTAGCCCTCTAATTGCCCCAACGAATTATAGAGTGCATAAACCCCCTTGCTGAAACCATAATCCCATTCGGAATCAAACCAAGTGTGAAGCTTTGATCCTTGAAGCATCAGGTCACCAGTAAAGGCAAGCCATTCACCTTCTTTTCTTGTGATGTAGGAAATGGAACCCGGGCTGTTCCCCGCTGTTTCGATGCACCAAAGCTCCGTCCCCTGCCAGGTGAAATCGTCCATTTTTGCAAATGTTTTATCAACTTTGATGGGCGTGATACCAGGTCTTACATAGCTTGCGCCATGTACTGTAAAAGCATCTGAAAGAGCGGGCGCCATCTTTCTAAAATTCAGCGGTGTTTCAAAAAGCGCTTTCTCCACTTCGGGAACCGCGACCTTCGTACCAGTGTTTTTTAATCTTGGGTACCCTTGCGTTTGTTCCCGGTGATGGTGGGTGAATAGCACCCATTCGATTTTTGTAATCCCGATTTCTTTCAGATGATCAACCACATCACCCGAACCCAGATCAATCAATAATCCTAGTTCACCCGACTTGATCACATAGACATTGCAAATGTCTGGGAAAAGATAGATGTCTTTTGCTACTTGTGTGAATTTCATCACTAAACCTCTTTTAAGAAAAGGAAAGCCTTAAGGTGGGTAGAGTTAGACCATAACTTAAGAAAGTCTGAGTATTATGTAATTTTCGTGCTACTCGAAATATTTTCTCATATTAATTTTGCAGGTTTGGGCACTTTTCAAAGGGTCATAACCAGCCTTTTCTGAAACCATCGAGCTGACTTCGCAATTAACATCACCCTGATAATTGCCTTCTTTCAAAACTTTAATCAAGGCGCCATAATCAATCGAATTTGTAGATCCCGCAAGATCGAAAACTATTTTTCCATCTCTTTTTGCAGCATCTTTGATTGCAACATGCGCTACATGGGGCAGCGAATCTTTAAGCATCTTCACAAGATCAAGATCTCGAAACATAAGGTGGCTGGGGTCGTATACCATCTTCAGCCAGGGATTATTCTTCAATTGCTCGATAAGCCAGATTGCCTGACTTGGCAAGTTCATGGCTCCAGAACGATGTGGCTTGATGGCAAGAATAACTTTGGCCTTTGCAGCGAGTTCGGTCCATTTGCCTAAAGTATCTACATAAAGAGTCTGGACTTTTTCCCAAACGCCCCCACCTAGAACAGTTTGCACTAGCGGAGGATTTTTGCCACCTAGTTCATTCGCAAGGGAAAAAGCATGTTCTAATCGATCTTGCAAACCTTTGCCAACTTCTGGCATGGGCGAAGGGGCAAGATTTTCCATCAGTGCAGTCAGCTTTAATTTTGAATCTTCAATCAAGGTGACGATTTCTTTGCGATCTGATGCACTTAGCTTTTTAGGCTCGGTGGGCCAACCGGGAAGCAAACATAACTCCAGAGAATCGAACCCAACTTTGCCTATATAAGGAATCGCATCTTTGTAAGCGATGGTTTTCATTCCATAATTGCTGAACCCCAGAGTGATTTTTTTTGCCTTGGGTTGAAATGCAATTGTATTACCAACCATCATGCTTGATGCCAAGCTTGCAAGAAATTCTCTACGGTGTAAGCCGTTCATTATGAACCCCTTGCTTTTTTAAGCATCTCAACAAAAGGCCGCATGAAGTAGGGGTTATCATGCCAGGTTCTGCCGGATACCAAGTTGCCATCGATCACGCAGCGGTCGTTTACATAAACGCCACCAAACGAAGTTATATCCAGTGCGCATTTTGCAACAGTCGTGCATTTGCGATTTTTCAAGCAACCAGCAGCGGCTGCTATTTCCACGCCATGGCATACAATCGCAACAGGCTTGTTCTTTTCGAAAAAGTGTTTGGTGATGCGAATCAAATCTTCATCATAGCGCAGATATTCGGGCGCCCTCCCCCCCGAAAGAAACAACCCCGCATACTCATCCACCTTTACATCGCGAAAAGCCTTCGTTGCTTTCACATGATAAGCGGGTTGCTCACGAGTGATATCCCATGGGATGCTGGCATCGGGGGGGATTTCATGCATAACGCCGTGGTAAATTCGCGCCTCAGGCCCACTTACCACCACATCAAAATCATCTTCTGCCAGACGAAAAATGGGATAGTAGGTGTCTAGAACCTCAGTGCCATCACCTATGGGCATCAAAACTTTTGCCATGCGATTGATTCCTTAAATTGTTGATTTTCGATTTTCATTACACTTGTTAGTTTACTAAAGCTTAGGATGATCTAATAGAGAAAACGATGTCATAACATTTTAATTTTAATGAAGGCGTCCATGAGCACAATTTGTTTTTGGATGATCATGTTGATATCCGGTCAGGAGGGCTTGAAAGCCTCCTCTTCTTTTGGAAAAGCCGAGCCTGCCAAGGATATCAGTGATACATTTAAATCTTCCAAAGGCTGGATCGGTGCGGATGGGAATTACTCTGTAAAAATTTCTAATGAAAAAGCACTTTGGTTTTTCAGTGACACCTGGCTTGGCGAAGTGGAAAACAACAAGCGTAAGAACCCAGTGCTCATTAACAACTCTGTAGGCGTCCAAGTATTCAAAGATGGCAAACCCACGGTGCAATATCACTGGGGCAAAACTGTGGAAGGTAAGCCTAATGCTTTGTTGGTTCCCAAGGATGGCAAAGGTTGGTTCTGGCCTTTTGCAGGAGTAATGCAGGGGGAAAAATTAGTACTGTTTTTATTTCTCATGGAGAAGGCGGATGGCCCATCGGGGTTTGCTTTTAAAAATGCAGGAGTTGTGCTAGCAGAAATTGATAACCCCAATGATTCCCCCAACGCTTGGCGCATCCAGCAGATTAAAGTGCCTCATGTGGGTATTGGAGAAAAAAGGAAAGTATTGTTTGGCTCTTCGATTTGCGTACACAATGATTTTACTTACATCTATGGCTATGAAGAAAACAAGGATGGGTTTTATAAGAAGATGCTTTTGGCACGGTGCCCAAACAATCAGGTTGCAAAGTTTACAGATTGGGAGTTCTATGATGGTTCCGGGTGGTCGAAGAAATTGGAGGATGCGAAGCCCTTGATGGAAGGGGTTGCATCTGAGTATTCGGTTAATTATGTACCGGGGTTGAAAAAGTTTTTGTTGGTGTATCATGATGCTTTTTTGTCGCCTGACATTGTTGGCAGAACGAGTTTGAATCCATGGGGCCCGTGGTCTGAAAAAGTTAAATTGCATACCTGTGAGGAAAAGAGTTGGAGTAATGAGGTGTTTTGTTATTCGGGAAAGGTGCAACCTTGGCTCTCGAAAGAGGATGAGATAATCATCAGTTATGCTGCGAATGCGAAATCACTTGCAGGTGTAATCAATGATGCAAGGCTCTACTGGCCCACTTTCATCAAATTGAAAATCAACCCTGCGCCTTAGGTTCGTTTGATCTATCAACCCTTTTTCTTTGGCATTTCTCTCGTTGATAACGCATGATTTAGCTCGGAACTTGCTTTTGCTCATGGGGTTTAACCTTCTAAGTTTGCACTACTTGGAGATGGTATGAATTGGATCAAAGCTGTACTTTTTTGCTGTTTTCTAATTTCAGGCTCTGCCCAAGCTGCGGAGCAGCCTAATATTCTTTGGCTTGTCTGCGAAGATTCCAGCGTTGATTGGTTTGGATGCTATGGCAATAAATTTGCCAAGACGCCAAATGTGGATGCGCTTGCCAAGCAGGGTTTTCGCTACAAAAACGTTTATGCTTGTGTGCCGGTTTGTGCCCCTTCCCGCAGTACCTGGATCACTGGTATCAACGCAGCTTCCACCGGGACACTGCCCATGCGTAGTAGAAATATGGTGCCCCATGATTTGATCAAGTACTATCCAGATTACCTTCGCAGTGCGGGTTATTTTGTCGCCAACCATACCAAGACTGATTTTAACATTGGTGGCCGGCTTGATGGTAGTTGCTGGGATAGCAACAAGGCCAATGCTTGGGAACTGCGTAAGCCCGGCCAACCCTTTTTTCAGATCCTCAATTTCACCCAGTCCCATGAAAGTAGCGCACATGGCGCAGTGACCAATACCCGCCATTCACCCAACGACATCATCTTGCGAAAATATCATCCCGATGAAAAAGGGATTCGAATGACTTATGCAAAATATCACGATGCAGTTGAAACCATGGATGCAGAAGTGGGGAAGGCGCTTGCAGCATTAGATAAAGCGGGGCTGGCGAATGATACCATCGTGATCTTTAATTCCGATCATGGTGGTGTGATGCCTCGAAGCAAACGATTTCTTTACAACAGTGGATTGCACTGCCCGCTTATTGTGCGGATGCCTGAAAAGTACAAGCATTTATGGCCTGGTAAATCCCCGGGGGAAGTTGTGGATCGGCTTGTCAGTTTTGTGGATATGCCCAAAACCTGGTTGAGCCTTGCAAATGCCGAGATCCCTCCTGCGATGCAAGGTAAGATTTTTCTGGGTACCAAAGTGCAGCAGGAACCCGAGTATGTTTTCAGCTTCCGTGAACGAATGGACGAGCGCTTTGATAATCAAAGGGCGGTTCGTAGCAAACAATTTCTTTACATTAAAAATTTCATGCCTTATGTGCCTTGGGGGCAGCATGTTGATTACCTCTGGAAAATGGAAGCCACCAAGGTTTGGGAGGATGCGTTCAAAAATAAACGCACCAACGAAATTACAGGGAGGTTCTTCAATACCAAGCCTGTTGAAGAACTATACGACATGCAGGCCGACCCTGATAATGTGGTCAATCTTGCAGACAAACCAGAGTACCGTGAAACACTCGTAACCATGCGGGGTAAACTGAGGGAATGGCAGTTATCCATTCGCGACACTGGTTTGTTACCAGAATTCGAACGCATTGAACGGGCAGCCCAAAACAAAACCACCATCTATCAGATGGCGCAGAATGAAAAACTTTATGATCTCCCCGCATACCTTGATGCAGCAGACCTGGCACTTGCTAAAAACAGTGTCAACAAACCAAAGCTATTGGAGCTTTTAAAGAGCAAGGATTCTGGATTGCGTTACTGGGGTACCGTGGGGCTGTTCATGCTGGGTAAAGCAGATGATGAAACGCTAAAAGCATTGGAGCCGATGTTGAAGGATGGTTGTGGTGAAGTAGTTGGGCTTGCTGCGTGGACATTGTTGCAATCAGGTCACGTTGAAAAAGCAAACGGTGTTCTAGCGGAACAGTTAAAAGATCGAGTACCTTCGGTTTTGTTTGTTTTAAATGTTCTTGATTGGTCTCATGCTGACATCAAGCCTTATGTGCAAATGATTAACTCGATGGTGGTCATTGGCAGACCGATGGCGGAATACGAACAGCGCATGATCGAGCACCTTAGAGTTTCCAATAATATCGAAACTCCCAAGGGCTTGGAAAAACCAAACAAAGCCAAAGCTAAGAAGAAGGAGTGATTTCATGAATGCATCAAATAAACTTGATATTCGTTTCCTGGTATTTCTTGTGCTTGTTGTTTTTTGCTACCCTACGAGCCTGATGAGTGCGGAATCCAAGCCTAATTTGATATTAATCATGGCGGATGATCTGGGATATGAAACCATCGGCGCAAATGGCGGAACCAGTTATAAAACACCCAACCTTGATAAGTTGGCCAACACGGGGGCGCGCTTCACCCATTGTTATGTGCAGCCTTTATGCACGCCTACAAGGGTGCAGTTGATGACAGGGCTTTACAATATTCGGAATTACATAAACTTTGGCAACATGGATCCCAAGGCTGTCACCTTTGCAAACCATTTGAAACCTGCGGGTTATGCGACTTGCATTACAGGGAAATGGCAGCTAGGCCATGATCTTGCCTTGCCTAAAAAATTTGGGTTTGATGAATATTGCCTTTGGCAGCATACCAGGCGGCCTCCCCGCTACGCTAACCCCGGTTTAGAGATCAACGGAGTTGAAAAAAATTACTCCAGCGGTGAATACGGTCCCGATATTGTTAATGATTATGCGATCGATTTCATCAAGCGCAGTAAAACTTCACCTTTCTTTCTTTACTACCCCATGATGCTCACGCATTCTCCATATCAGCCAACTCCTGATAGCAAGGATTGGGATCCCAAGGCCAAGGGCGAGGCTGTCAATGAAAAGCCAAACCACTTTGGCGACATGGTTGTTTACATGGACAAATTGATTGGCAAACTTATTGCGCAGTTGGATGCCCAGGGTATTCGTGATAACACTCTGATTATTTTCGTAGGTGATAACGGCACTGGAAAAGGAACCAAATCCATGATGGGGGATAAGCTTGTGATTGGTGGCAAGGGAACCACCACTGCTGCTGGAATGCATGTTCCGTTGATTGTCAATTTTCCTGGCAAAGTCCTTGCGGGAAAAGTTCTTTCTAATCTTGTGGATAGTACTGATTTTGTTCCCACGCTTTTGGATGCCGCTGGTGTTACTATTGCTGATAAGAAATTTGATGGTGTTAGTTTTCTGCCTCATGCTTTGGGGAAAGAAGCGAAGTCGCGTGATTGGGTTTATTCATGGTATTCGCCCAGGCAGGGTAATGATACAAAAGTGCAGGAATTTGCCTTTAACCATGATTCCAAGCTTTATCGAACTGGTGAGTTCTATGATCTTAAAAACGATCCTGCACAGAAGAATGCCAAAGCTGTGTCATCTCTAACAAGCAAAGCTGCGATGGATGCGAAACTGCTTCAAGGGGCACTTGATCAATATGCAAATGCAAGGCCCAAGGAACTTGATATGATTAGGGGAAAAGATAACCCCAAAAAGAATAACAAGAAGAACAAGGAAAACTAAAATGCGAAGAATTCTCACGGTTGTTTGTCTGCTAATCTTTGGGTTCAACCTTGAGGCCCAGACCACGAAACCCAATATCATCGTGATCCTTTCCGATGACATGGGGTTTTCGGACTTGGGTTGCTTTGGCGGAGAGATTAAAACTCCCAACCTCGATAAGCTTGCAGCCAATGGTTTGCGCTTCAATCAGTTTTATAATACTGCGCGTTGCTGCCCTACTCGTGCAAGTCTACTTACCGGGTTATATCCACATCAGGCGGGCGTTGGTCATATGGTTTATGAAACCCCGCTTGCAGGCTATAAAGGTGATTTGAACAAGAATACCCCAACCATTGCAGAGATACTGGCGCCTGCTGGTTACAAAAATTATGCGGTGGGCAAATGGCATGTCACCCGTTACACAACCGAGAACGCTTCAAGGCATAATTGGCCCATGCAGCGCGGCTTTCATAGGTATTATGGAACCCTTCAAGGTGGTGGAAGTTTCTATGACCCCTACACCCTGACACGCGATAACACCCCCGTTTCGGCCTATGCAGATCCTGAATACAAGCCTGCTAAGTTTTATTACACCGATGCCATCAGTGACAACGCAGTTAAATTCGTCAATGAGCATAAACGCGATCAGGCCGATAAACCGTTTTTCATGTATGTGGCTTACACTGCTGCGCATTGGCCCATGCATGCCTTGGATGAGGATATCGCCAAATATAAGGGTGTTTACGATAAGGGTTATGATCCGATTCGTAAGGCTCGATTTGAAAAGTCGAAAGCACTTGGGGTGATTGCTCCAGATTCCAAGCTTACGCCAACCGTGGGTGATTGGTCCAAGGTGGAAAACAAGGAATGGGAAATCAGGTGCATGGAAGTTTACGCAGCCATGGTTGATCGCATGGATCAGGGGATTGGGAAGATTGTAAAATCACTCGAGGCTAACGGGCTTCAAGATAACACTCTGATTTTTTACATGCAGGATAATGGCGGTTGTGCAGAGTCAACTGGTCGGACTGGAAACAAGGATCATCCCGAGGAAGCCCGGGCGAATGCCCCTAAGTTACCTCCCGTTCCTTTGGATTATCGATTGCCGGCGATGATTCCAAAATCAACCCGAGATGGTTTTCCTGTTCTCATGGGGAAAAAGATCATGCCTGGTGGGCCTGATACATTCATTGCTTATGGCGAAGGTTGGGCCAATGTTTCCAACACCCCCTTCAGGGAATATAAGCATTGGGTTCATGAGGGTGGGATTTCAACTCCTTTGATTGCGAGTTGGCCCAAGGGGATTACCTTGAAGGGTGAGGTAAGGAATCACCCCGGGCATTTGGTGGATATTGCAGCCACTTGTGCAGATCTAGCGGGTGTAACTTTGCCAGAAAAGTTGCAAGGTGAAGCCACGGTGCCTTTTGCAGGGAAAAGTTTGAAGCCAGCTTTTGATAATAAAGCCATCGAGAGGGATGCGATTTATTGGGAGCACGAAGGTAATAGGGCGATCAGGGTAGGCGATAAGAAATTAGTGGCAAAGGGCAGCAAGGGCGCATGGGAATTGTACGATCTCAAAACCGACCGGGGGGAAGCGAACAACCTTGCGAGCGAAAATCCTGAAGTGGTGAAAGCCATGTCGAAGCAATGGAATGATTGGGCCTATAAAGCCAAAGTTTTGCCTTGGATTTGGGACAAGGAAGAGTTTAGTAAAAAGGGTAACAAGAAGAAGTAAGCGCCAAAATGGCAGCTTGGTTTTGTCTCGAATCTGGCTCCAAGCGTTTTTGTCATTTTGGCATTCGGGTGTGTTTGTAGCACCATTAAATGTAAGTATTTAATATTTAACAACTTATAACTCAAAATCTTCGGGTTTTGCATTTTTTTATTTTTGGCATGACACTTGCACTAATGAAATTCATGGAATATAGCCTGAATCCTCGTGCTGGAAGATGGCCGGCAGATATCAAGCAATTGCCTTCCAAGCATTAGATTTAGTCTCAGGTTATTACCTTCGTAAAGGGTGTTCCTTTTCGAAAAACAAGTTTACTACAAAAATGAAAGAGCCATGCAATTGGCAGCGTGGGAAATCCGTTCCCACGATTTTCTAGGAGATTTGACATGGTTATCAATCGAATTAAAGAAGTAGAACCTTGGTGGGCGAATCTTATGGAACTTCATCATGATATCAATCAGGCCTTGGCATTCGGCTCACATCCTGATCATGCGGGAACATCATTTCCAAGCATGAGGGTGGTTGAGACGGAATCTGAAATGGTCGTTGAGGCGTTATTGCCCGGAATACAATTAAGCGATCTTGAAATCACCATTTCCAAGGACCGGGAAGTTGTAATCCGGGGCGATAAAACCCCGCTGGCTGAGCTGGAAAAATCTGCATGGCATCGAAGGGAAACAGACATTGGAAAATTCAACAGAACGTTGTTTCTGCCAGTCCGGATTGACTCTGATAAATCCGAGGCTTTCCTTGAAGATGGAGTTCTTAAACTTGTTCTTCCAAAGCATTCGTCTGAACAAGGGCGCAAAATCCCGATTTCTGTAAAAAACATTTAATCCACTAATCAACCCAAGAAAGGAATGAATCATGAACCAAAACACTATTACTCCGATTGAAGGCAATGTTAACAGCAAACCCGAACTTTCGAATGGCCAGAAATTTCTTTTCCCCAAGGTTGACATTCGGGAAACAGAAAATGAATTGGTGCTACTTGCTGAAATGCCTGGCATTTCACCATCGAATGTCCAATTGTATTTTGAAAAAGGGAATCTCACTATTCATGGCAAGGTGAAACCCAACCCTGTTGTTGGCAAAGTGCTTCTCGACGAGACTCATTCGCATGATTATTACAGGGTATTCACGTTGAATGATGGGATAGACGCCGACAAGATCACTGCAGATTACAAGCTGGGTGTACTTGTGGTGCATTTACCCAAGGCGGATATTGCCAAGCCCAGGCAGATAAAAGTGTCGTCCAACTGACAAAGCCCAAGGCTTTTTTGGATGTGGAAAGCCGGCCTCGAAAAGGTCGGCTTTTTCTTTGCAGTACACTATCGCATCATGATACAAATAGATCAATTACGGTGCATTCCTGCAGTTTGTTTTTCATGCCCTTAAGGAACCATTATGAAGCATATACTTTCCGCATTATCTTTGTTATGTGCTTTCTCCACGATTTTTTCTGCAGAGCCTGTTGACCCAGGCGCCAATTCTCCTGATGAGGCAAAAAGTAAATCCTTCTCTTCAAAGAAGGCGATAGAATTTCTCGATAACGCATCCCTAAGTTGGCAAAAGGAACGCAAGTGCTTTGCTTGCCATACCAATTATGCTTATCTTTACGCCCGCCCAATGGTCGAAAAAAATTCCGATGCGGAAAAGCAGGTGCGTGCCTTTGCTGAAGAGCTTGTGAATACTCGGTGGAAAGAAAAGGGCCCCCGATGGGATGCTGAAATAATCGCTACTGCTGCAGCTTTGGCATTCAACGACTCCCAAAATACCGGCAAGCTTAGCGAAACAACACGCATTGCCCTTGATAAAATGTGGACAGTTCAAAGAGATGATGGCGGCTGGAGTTGGCTGAAATGTGCCTGGCCTCCAATGGAATCGGATGATCATTATGGTGTCACGCTTGCAGTTCTTGCAGTTGGTTTTGCCCCAGGCGATTACGCCAAGACTCCTCAAGCGGTTAAGGGGATTGAAAAAGCAAAACAGTATTTTGCCAAGAATTCCCCCGAGCACCTTCATCATAAAGCCATGCTTCTTTGGGCGAATACTTTCTTTCCTGGATTGATCACCTCCGAGGAAAAATCAAAGATCACCCAGGAGCTGCTTTCGAGGCAGTTGCCTGATGGTGGCTGGTCGGGTGCATCGCTTGGCGAGTGGAAGCGGGCGGATAAAAAAGAGCAGGATCCTAAAACCAGCGATGGATATGGCACAGGGTTCACTGTTTATGTCTTACGCAAATCAGGCGTCCCTGAAAATCATGATGCCATCAAAAAAGGCATCGATTGGATTAAATCGAACCAGCGGGAAAGTGGCAGATGGTTCACAAGGTCGCTCAATCGAGATAATAAACATTATCTTACCAATGTGGGTTCTGCCTTTGCCTTGATGGCCCTGGCAGAATGCACCAAACACGAATAAACAATTCGGCGAAGTCGTCTGCTTGTTGGTTTGAGAGTAATGATCATCCAAAATTAGCATGCGCTGGCAGGGCTCTTCTTTATCTAAAATACATGCAAACACATTGAAGGCATGTTACAATATTAATTGATTTTTGATCCATAATTATTGTTCCTTCACATGGTGTGATTGGCCATGAACTTAATGACTTACATAATCGCTGGAATGCTGGTGGCTGGGGTTACGCCATCTGATGTTAGGCATTTCACTGATGCAGTCGAACCGGTGTTAAAGGCAAAATGCTATTCCTGCCATGGTAAAGATAAAAAGAGCGGTGGGTTGAGGATTGATTCCTTGAAAGCGATGCTTAAAGGGGGGGATTCAGGGCCTGCAATAGTTCCTGGTGATTTGAAAAAGAGCCTTCTCCTCGAAGCCATAAGTTTTAAAAATCCCATGAACCAGATGCCTCCGAAAGAAAAACTTTCAGACAAGGATATTGCCGCTATATCTTTATGGGTCAAACAAGGTGCAGTCTGGCCTGAAGAGGTCAGCGTTCTTTTTGATGAAGATCCAAGTTTCCTTTCAAAGCTTACCAGTGGTAATGGCAAGTCACGAATCCTTAGCGAGGGGGCGCCCTCGGGCAAAATTGCAATGGGTATCACCCCTTTGCAAAGAGAAGGCCCTAAAATTCCCAACTGGTCTTTCCTTATTCGTGAGAACCCCAATGAGGGGGAGTTTCGCTACTTGCGCATGGCCTGGAAGAAAAAAGGTGAAGGCAGCATCATGGTGGAGTTGGCATCCAATGGCAATTGGCCTGATGCCAAGGTGGCGAAGGGTAGGTATGTTGCAGGGCCAAATACCACAGGTTGGGCGGCAGTTTCGGTTGGTGAAAAAGCGCCTTTGGATTGGGAATTTGTGACGATGGATCTATGGAAAGATATGGGGGATTTCACTCTTACAGGAATAGCACCCACCTGCGACCGGGGAGAAGAGGCATTTTTTGATTCAATCATTCTTGGGCCATCTGTTGCAAGCTTGGATGGTTATCGTGTTGAAAAATATCCTGTTGCAGTTGTTGCTTCCTCAAATGCACCCAGGAAGAATCTGGGTAATGCATTCACAGACCCAGAAAATCCGATTAGAAAAATATTCAAGGGAGAGAGGCTGGACCTTTGGTCTTTGAAGGCCCCGGTCAAATCCGAAATCCCAAAGCTCAAGAATGATTCACCATCATTCACCAACATTGATCGTTTTCTGATTTTCAAAATGGAAGAAAAGGGTTTAAGCCCTTCCCCCAAGGCGGATAAACGAACTTTGATTCGCAGGCTTACTTTTGCCCTGACCGGACTTCCCCCCACGCCTGAAGAAGTAAGATCATTCCTTGCGGATTCTTCCCCCAAGGCTTATGAAAACTTGGTTGACCGTCTGCTTGCTTCGCAAAGTTATGGCGAAAAATGGGCAAGTCATTGGCTTGATATTGTTCGCTATGCAGACACGAACGGCTACGAACGTGATGAATTCAAACCCCTTGCCTGGCAGTATCGAAATTCCATCATCCGGGCCTTTAACTCTGACCTGCCTTATGATCAATTCATCAAGAATCAACTAGCAGGTGATGAATTGGTAAATGCCACCCCTAAAGACTCAAGGGAAGCAGATCAACTTTTGGCAACGGGTTTTCTTCGATTGGGGCAGTACGATAGTACCGCATCGATTTTTCAAGAGGAGGCACGATCTCGAAATGAGCAAATGGCGGATTTGGTGAACACCATGGGCTCTGCATTCCTTGGCATAACACTTTCATGTTGCCAATGCCATGATCATAAGTATGATCCTTTTTCGCAGGATGATCATTATCGTTTCAGGGCGTTTTTTGCTGCAGTCAAGCCAAACGACGCGTTGGTCATTGAGAGTTCCAAAGAACTTGAAGTTATCAATCAGCATAATGCATTGATTGACAAGAATGCCGAGCCCTTAAAAAAGTCCATTGCGATTCTTTTGGATACCGGTAGACAGAAAGTTATTGGCGAGCGAAAAGCAAAGTTCCCCCAGGATATACAAGCGCTTATTGCAATTGCTGAGTCTGCTCGAGATGAAGCAGGCAGGAAGAAGTTGCAACCCTTCCTTGAAAAGCTGAAAGTCGCAGATAATGATGCCAAGGCTGCGCTCGATGAGGCCGGGAAAAAGCGAATTGAAGAGTTGCAAAAGAGTCTTGCTGAAATCGAAGCAAAGAAAAGAGTTGCTCGCAAAGCCATGGGTGTTTCAGAAGGTGGGCAAAGTGCCCCTGCTACACATGTGCTTTTTCAAGGCGATCATTCGCAACCCAAGAATGAAGTGCAGCCAGGTTTTTTGAGTGTACTTAATCCTAATAATGTAGATATCAAGCCAGCATCTAATTCAACAGGCAGGCGTACAGCCTTGGCCAATTGGATTGCCAGCCCTGATAACCCCTTTACAGCAAGGGTGATTGTAAATCGGGTTTGGCAGCATCATTTTGGCGTTGGCCTCGTGAATACTCCGAATGACTTTGGTTATTCGGGTTCCCGCCCTACACATCCCGAACTTCTCGATTGGCTAAGCGTCGAATTCATGGCGCAGGGATGGTCCATCAAGAAACTACAGAAGATAATTTTGCTTTCGAATGCCTACCAACAATCTTCGCTTCAAGAGGCAAGGAAACAGGCGATTGATCCTGATAACAAATTGGTTTGGCGCCAGAATGTCCGGCGCATTGATGCAGAAACCCTTAGGGATAGTTTGCTTGCGATTTCGGGCTTGTTGAATCCGCAATATTCCGGAAAACCTGTCTGGCCCATTATTCCCGATGAACTTTTAAAAGCCCAGCCTGGCATCCTTGAAGCGATCAAGGGGGAGGATGGTGGTAGAATGCAGGGATGGTATCCAGATTCTTTAGAACAGGCCGATGTACGCAGTATTTATCTTGTTAGAAAGAGATCACTCCCGCTGCCCTTCTTGGATGTTTTTGATTTGCCTGACGGCACTATTTCGTGTGGCAGGAGAGATCAAACCGTGGTTGCGCCACAGGCGTTGATGTTGCTAAACAGCCCCGAAAGCATTCGTTATGCCCAAGCGCTTGCCAATCGGATTTCTTCTTTAAAACAAAGCCCAAAGGCGCACATAGAAGCCGCATTCGCCTTGGTTCTTAACCGTGCCCCGGATTTAAAGGAGCTTGATCTTTCCCTTGAATTTCTCAATCGGCATTCTGAAAAGTATCAATCCAAGGGCGTGATGAAAGATGTTTTGGCGCTCAGGGATTTTTGTAGAACCCTTACCAACCTCAATGAATTTGCTTACATCGACTAAGGTATTTGAATGAATAGGGAATCAGCATGGCAATAGAATTTTCTTCTGTACCTGTGACTTCAAGAAGGGATTTTCTTTCCCGTACAGGTGCGGGATTTGGCAGTGTTGCACTTGCAGGATTGATGGCACAGGAAACAAAAGCTGCCATACCAATTGATTCCTTGAAACCTTTTGCAGAGCGCATGCCTCATTTTGCTCCCAAGGCCAAGCAGGTGATTTTTCTTTTCATGTATGGTGGCCCCAGTCAGGTTGATCTCTTTGATTACAAGCCTGAACTAATTAAGTTAAATGGTGCCAAGGTTCCTGATTCCATCAAGAAACAGAAGGACAAGGTGGGAGGCGTTTTCAATGCCTGCAAGGATGAACTAATGTCGGGCCCTTGGAAATGGGCACAGCATGGTAAAAGCGGACTTTGGGTATCAAGCCTTCTTCCTGAAACTGCAAAGCATGCAGATGATCTTTGTGTGGTTCGATCCATGTTCAGCGAAAGTTCCAACCATGCTCCTGCTACCTACCTGATGAATACTGGTGCAATACTTGGGGAAAAGCCCAGTCTTGGTTCATGGGTCACTTATGGTCTTGGCTCACCCAACCAGAATCTTCCTGGTTATGTGCTTTTGTTCAAGGTTGGAGGATTGGGAGGAAGCGCCAACTGGAGCAATGGTTTCCTTCCCGCTGCTTTTCAAGGAACCCATTTCAGGCATGAAGGTAGCCCCGTACTAAATCTTCTTCCCCCCGAAGAGTTGCAACCTGTACAACGCTCTACTCTCGATTTGCTCCAGCAATTAAACAAACGACATGCCCAAGCTAGACCCGGAGTCTTGGATCTGGATGGGAGAATAGCTTCTTATGAACTCGCTTATCGCATGCAATCTGAAGCCATGGAAATAGGTGAACTTTCCAATGAGACTTCATCGATTCAAAACTTGTATGGCATTCATGACAAAAACAAAGACAAAGCCACTTTTGCCAGAATGTGCCTCACTTCCCGGAGATTGGTCGAAAAAGGGGTTCGCTTTGTTCAACTCTATAATGCGGTGGATAAACTTGGTTGGGATGGGCATGGCAACAACCATGAATTTCACCAGCGCAATTCCGCCCAGACCGATGGACCTATCGCAGCATTGCTTACCGATCTGAAACAACGAGGGTTGTTAGATTCAACCCTTGTCGTTTGGGCTGGAGAATTTGGCAGAACCCCGATGATGCAAGGCGGTAATGGTAGAAACCACAATCCCTACGGCTTTACCATCTGGATGGCGGGCGGGGGTGTCAAGGCGGGCACTCAGATTGGTGCCACCGATGAAATCGGACTGCGCGCTGTCGAAAAACCCCAGCCTGTAAAGAATCTTCATGCCACCATCCTTACTGCTTTGGGTATCAACCCTGACGATCTTTCTTTTGATCACAATGGCAGGCAGGAAAGGTTGACTGGTGTTGCTGCAAGCTGGAAAACCATTCCTGGTGTACTTTCCTAATCCCCAAAAAACCTTTTGCCCTTTGTATCCGTTTGGCTGATAATCAATTCGTTATTCCTTCACCCACCCCGGAGAGCAACATGCCTAGATTTCTTTCATTAGCAGCGGCATTGGTTCTTTTTTCTTCCACCCAGTTTGCTTATGCAAAGGATCCCATGATTTTTATCTCAGCATTTGCAGGCGGTGATCAGGCCGCTATTCACTCCTTTAATTTTAATCTGGCTACAGGCGCATTGAAGCCACTGCAACGCACCACCTCGGTACAAAACCCTTTCTTCCTTGCACTTTCCCCCGATAAGAAGTTCCTTTACTCGATTCATGCCCTGAAATTCGGCAGCAAGGATGCTGAGGAAATTGCAGCTTTCAAACTCGCTGGGAGCGATGGCAAATTGGAGTTCCTTAACAAGCAATCAGCAAAGGGTTCTGCTGCTTGTTATCTTCATGTTGATAACTCGGGCAAAACTGTCGTGGTCGCAAATTACTCCTCAGGCAGCGTGGCTTCTCTTCCGGTTAAGGAGGATGGCTCACTGGGTGAAGCTGCATCTTTTGTGCAACATGCTGGTTCCAGTGTTAATCCTTCCAGGCAGAAAGAACCCCATGCCCATTGCATCGTGGTCAGTCCCGATAACAAATATGCTTTTGCGGCTGACTTGGGATTGGATCAGGTTCTTTGCTATAAGCTCGATCCAAAGCAGGGAAAAATAACCGCCAATGATCCCGCATTTGCAAAGACCCCGGCGGGTGCAGGCCCGAGGCATCTCACTTTTCATCCCAATGGCAAAAAGGTTTATGTGATCAATGAACTTTTAAATTCTGTCACATTGTTTGATTATGATTCCGAAAAAGGTTCCTTGAAGGAGGAACAAACCATCTCCACGCTTCCCAAGGATTTCAAAGGCACCAGTTATTGTGCTGATTTGAAAATCACGCCTGATGGGAAATATCTTTATGGCACCAACCGTGGGCACGATAGTATTGCTTGTTATTCGATTGGTGCTGATGGCAAGTTGGCCCTTATCGGCATTGAACCTAGTTTGGGCAAGGGGCCACAGAACCTTGCAATCACTTCTGATAATGGATGGTTGTTGTGTGCCAATATGCCTGGAAAAAATGTTGCAGTATTTCGCATTGATTCGAAAACAGGAAAGATCAAACCCGTGGGTGAACCTGTTGTAATGCCTAGTCCATCATGCATCATGCTGGTGGAATAAAAGTATTGAATTAATTAGAAAGGTTTAACCATGCTTAACGTTACTGTTTTGTTATTGGCATCGTTGGTGAACGCCAACGATCTTTCTAATTGGAAATCCCTGTCTGAAGAGTTCAAGGGCGCTACTGTTACCAAGGAAAAAGCATTATTAACTGCTGATAAATGGGGCTATCTTGTCGTGCCAGCGGAATCTTCCAACAATGAAGTTTCCGCAAGTATTACCATCCATGATGCTGCTAAACAATTTGGTTTCTTTGGTAGTTCATGGAGTGCATGGCCTGATGCATCGTTTGGGGATGGTGGTTTTGAAGCGGGTTTGCTTCTGCGGGGTAGCAAGACTTCGGGGTACAGGGTTCAGCTTTCCCATAAGTATCAGGTGCTTTCACTGGTCAAGTTTCCAGAGGGGGGCTATTTAAGAGTGGTTCCTTGTGTGGTGAAAATCAAGGAACCACATTCGATTAAAGCTTCCATTGCAGGAAATCAAATTAGTGTGAGTCTGGATGGAAGGGAATTGATTCGTTACATGGACAATTTTCTTCCTGTTGATAAAGGTTTTTTTGGTGTTGGTGTAAGCAGTGGCGCCAAGGTTGAGTTTTCAGCAATTGATCTTACCAAGGTTGAACCAACTGCAATCAATGCACCCCTGCCCTACAAACCTAATTTTTCCGTGAGAAAGTTTCTTGGTGGCAGGGATTGGGTCTTTGATGGCGATGAACCTATTCTGCAGCTTCATTATGAGAAAGATCCCAGTTGTTTTGCGAAGCTTAGGCCCGGTTACAAACCACAGCTTAATTTTGATTCTCATTGGGGCCTGGAAAATCAGGGAGCTTTTAATGATGCAGCAAGCAAATGGACAAACCCTGTTGTTTCGGGTGGCGGCGAAACCATTAAGGTGAACTGGTCTTCGCGAAGTGTAAAAGATAGGTTTGTCACTAAAAGCAACCTTACCGTTGGTTATGACACGGCTCGAAAAACCTATACTTACGACATTGATAGTGAACTGGAAGTGTTGCCTGGCCAGCCCTTTCATTTTCGCTATGGATTCGATTTTGAACATCACACGCCTTTGGATCCTTTTCGCTGGCAGTATCTTATCGCCAAGAAAAAAAATGGAGACCTTTACCATCGACCGGTTTATCCCATCGATCCTGGCCCACAGAATGATCTCGAAACTTATCACGGACTTCGTGTTTGGTATGGCAGGCATGGCGAAACCATGCATGTTGCGCCCTCGGTTGAATACGCAATCGAACCTGATTGGAATCGCATTGGCAAAGACCCAGCCAAGCAAACTCAACGCAAATTGAATACCGCTGTTTGCGCAGCTTTTTATGATACTGGCGTGAGTTTCGAACCTGAAACTTCCGAGCCGGGAACCAAGGTCAGGGTGAAATATCGTTACACGGGGGTTCCTGCGGCCGAGGCAGAAAGTTTGTTCAATGTTTCAAAGATTTATGATTCCCCCACGCTTGACCCTAATCACCATTATATCTTTG
>RFZJ01000083.1 GCA_009920765.1 Planctomycetota bacterium
AATGTTACTGAGGGTAGTGTTTACTACATTAAGGCAACTGCTTATGGATCTAGCGTGGGCACTTACCAGATTTCTGCGACATTTATAGCGCCCACCACTGGCCAAGCCGGAGATCCTGGCGATTCCTTTGCAACTGCAATCACACTTGCTGCTTCTTCAGGCAACGTTGTGAGTGTAAATGGTGATATTAATCCTGCTTATAATTCTGATTATTACAAGTACATTGCAACAGCAACGGGTATAGTTGAATTTGCAATGGCTGCCATCAACAGTAGTGGCATTGATTCCTACCTGACCATTTACAATTCTAGCTTGGTGGAAATCGCACGAAATGATGATAGCAATGGATCCTTGAACAGTTTTATTTCTCTTAATGCTACTGCGGGGGGTATTTACTACCTTAAGGCAACCGCTTATGGATTAAGCACTGGTGCCTATCAAGTTTCTGCAACAGTGATAACGGCGCCTAACATTCCGGGTACCACCTTCGCAACTGCCATAACACTTACTGCGGTGAATCCAATTGCGGGTGATATTTCAACTCCTTTAGAAGCAGACTATTACAAGTACACAGCCTCAGCACCGGGTGTAGTTAACTTTGCAATGACCGCCATTGACAACAGTGGCGTTGATACCTATCTGACCGTTTATAATTCCAACTTCGTAGAAATCGCACGCAATGATGATAGCAATGGAACCTTTAACAGTTTTGTTTCTCTTAATGTTACTGCAAATGCTATTTACTACCTTAAGTCAACCGCTTTTGGATCAGGAACAGGTGCTTATCAGGTTTCTGCTACATTTATAGAGCCTACCGCTGTCAGTTCTGGAGCCCCCGGCGATTCCTTCACGAATGCCATTACACTTACCGCTAATTCAACCGGTACGATTGCTAGTTATGATGGTGAGATTAATCCTGCTTCAAATGCTGATTATTACAAGTACATTGCTTCAGCAACGGGTGTAATTAATTTCGCAATGGCTGCAATTAATAACAGTGGAGTTGATACCATCCTGACTATTTACGATTCCAACGAGCTACAAATCGCACGCAATGATGATAGTAATGGGACCTTGAACAGTTTTATTTCTCTTAATGTCACTGCAAATGATATTTACTACCTTAAGGCAACCGCTTATGGATCAGGTACGGGTGCATATCGGGTTTCGGCTAGCAGCAGTTCTGTATTTAATTCTATCCCTGCTGGTGCCACTTTTGGTACGGCCATTAACCTTACTCTCGGGGATCCAATTGAAGGTGTTATTTCAACTGCTTTTGAAGCGGATTATTACAAGTACTTGGCGACAGCGACGGGCGGGATTAATTTCGCAATGAATGCCATTGGCAATAGTGGCGTTGACACCTACCTGACGATTTACAATTCTGAGTTTATAGAAATCGCACACGATGATGATAGCGGATCTGGGTTAAATAGTTTGGTCAGCATCACTGTTAATGCGAATGCCATTTATTACATCAAGGCAACTGCTTACGGATCCGACACAGGTGCATACCGAATTTCGGCAACTAATTCGGATAATCAAAACACCGCCCCTGGCGCTTCCTTCGCGACCGCAATCAACCTTACGGTGCCAATTGCGGGCGATATTTCAACTGCCTTTGAAGCGGATTATTACAAGTACTTGGCGACAGCAACGGGTGGGATCAATTTTGCAATGGATGCCATTGGCAACAGTGGCGTTGATACCTACCTGACGATTTACAATTCTGAGTTTATAGAAATTGCTCAAGATGATGATAGCGGCCCCGGGTTAAATAGCTTGGTCAGCATTTCTGTTAATGCGAATGCTATTTACTACCTTAAGGCGACTGCTTACGGATCAGGCATCGGGGCTTACCAAGTGTCTGCTACCGTTCAAACCAACGATGATGTTGGGGGCAGTCTCGATGCAACTGCGACCCTCCTTTCATTTACCGGTAATGTGGCCAGTGAAAGTAAAACCATTAGTTCAGCGATGGATGTCGATGTGTACCGTTTCACTGCTGATGTGGAAGGGATATTTGAAATTGCGGTGACCCCAACTAACGCTTCGCCGCTGGCCCCAGTCATAGAAGTTATTGGAAATGATGGTACAACTTTACTAGAGTTTTCCAGTGCCAATGCAGGATTATCAGCATTTGCGCTGCCTTTCCTTACCCTGGGGCAACAAGTTTATGTCCGTGTTTCAGGTGCGGAATTAACAGGTGATTATACGCTTCAGGTGACAAAGCCTGGTGCTGTTGGTGATTTTTATGCAAACTCTTTTAACTCTGGTACTACTCAGAGACCCGTGGGGGGCATAACCCTTTCTCCAGGTGTCAATTCTGGCTCATTGACAAACGCCAACATGGTTATTGATTCTGCCACTGATGTAGATGTGTTTAGCTTCACTACAAACCGAAGTGGCCCAATACAAGTTTCTGTTTCCAAGGCAGTTGGTAGCACTCTCGATACCATCGTTTCTATTTTGGATGCCTCGGGAAATGTTTTTGGGTTCAACGACGATTCAAATGGCACTACCAATAGCTCCTTGGTTTTTCAGGCGAATAATAATAATCTTTATTACATCAGAGTAAGTGGATATGGTGGAACAATCGGCCGGTTTGATATTTCAATAACAGACCTCACATCTAATGTTGCTGAAACTGATGGCGCTGGAACAGACCTCTCCAATACCACAGCCCTTACTATTGGCGTGCCCAGAACCGGCAATATTTCCAGTGCTGGCGATCAAGATTTCTTCAGCATTACTGCGTCATCGAATGGCGTTCTTACCATTTCCTTAGTTGCAGGGGACAGTAGTGGCCTCGACACTTATCTTTATCTTTACAATAGCGAAAAACAACTAATCCTAGAGGATGATGATAGTGGTTCCGGATTAAACAGCTTGATATCTACCAATGTGCTAACTGGGCAAACTTATTACCTTCAAGCTTCGGGTTTCGGATCCAGTACGGGGTCTTACACGATTTCAGCTTCTTTTTCAGCAGCAGATGATCATGCCAACCAAGCCGGTGAAAGTGCAACGAGAATGATTGTTTCAAACAACGCTGCCACCGGATCGGGAACCATCAATCCCTCAACGGATAACGATGTGTTTTTATTTAAAGCAACCTCCGATGGTTCCATCACCATCAATGTAACTCCAACAAATAATGATCTTAACTCTTATCTTTTTGTTTATGATTCCACCGGGAACATTCTGCTAGATTACAATGATGATAATTCCAGCACCGATAGAACTAGCGTAATTAACCTGCAGGTGGCCCGTGATGAGGTTTATTACTTCATGGTTTCAGGTGCGGCTGGTACTACGGGGGCCTATACTATTTCGGTAACTTCAGTCCCGGACACCGTGGGGAACACCATCGCCCTTGCAACCAACCTCTCGGTTTCTGCCACCACCTCCCCTGGCACCACGGTTGGCACCGTAAATGGTTCCATCGAGAGTGCTGGCGATGTAGATTTTTACAAAGTTGCCATTAATACAAATGGCAGATATGCATTCAGGGCCTCTGCAAACCATGCGTCTAATGCTTTAGCCCTCGATACAACGATTGCCGTTTATTCAGAAAATGGACGCTTGTTGGGCGAAAATGATGATGCCAGTGCTTCTTCCCTGGATAGTTCCCTTTCATTAAATTTGAGTGCCGGCGAAATTGTTTATGTAAGAGTTGCTGGCTATGGTGAAAGCACAGGAGATTACACCTTTGAGGTGGTTTATCTTAGTGCAGCAATTGCAGATGATTTTGGTAACACTATTCATGATGCCTACTCATTTGTTCTTGATAACGCTCACTCCTACACGGTTCCTGGCGCTAGTATTCAATTTGCTGGTGATGTCGATGTCTTTCATGGTGTTGCAGACATTTCTGGCAATATAACTTTGGTTTTGACTCCATCTGTAAATTTGCAAGGAAATATCAGGGCTTTCGTTACTCGCAATGGGGAAAACATCCAAGTTGGAAGTGTAAATGGTAGTGCCGTGGGCGGAATGGTTAATCTTACTTTCCCAGTTTCCGCATCCGAGAATTTTTACATTGAGATATCGGGGAATAATGGCACCACTGGCACCTATTCCGTTTCAGTAAATAATGTGATTGCAACCAATACCGCCCGTCCAACCGATGTTTCTGTTATTGACCGAATCGCAGAAGAATTAAGAGAAGAGTTTACCCGAATAATTGCAGCGGCTAGTGCCAACGCAGATATAAATGCTACTAGCAGCGAAATCATGACTCAGTTGCTGGCAGTAATTCAGCGACTCATTCCAGGGTTTACCGGTTTAGTTGGCTTCTTTGACCCTGTTGATATCAGCCTAACAGGTGGCGGTGGCACTGTTGGTTCTCAGGGCAGTAATTCCACGAATTCCAATCCTTCCGCCAGTCTTTCCAGCAGAGGTGCCTTAGACCTGGTAGTTATCCCAGGGGCTGCCGCTGGGCAATATAATTTACAAATGGCCGGTACCGGTAGCGGGCAAGTTCTTGCTGGTGTTGCCATGGTTGGTGCCAATGGTGTACCCATTACTCCAACAGTCACAGGGGGCCAAAGTAGCGGGGGTATTGCTGCTTCGGATGTGCCTAAAACTGGTTTGAACTTGGTCCTTGATTTTGGAATTAATAGCGGCGGTAGTGGAAACAGTGTCAATGGCGGTGGAGGTGGCAATGGCGGCAATGGTGCTACAGCTCAATCTGGTCCCGTTTTAGGTTCTACTACGGCCTCAGCATCAGTGTCTTCTACAAGTGGTTCTACTGGTTCTTCTTCATCCTCTACCGCATCCGTTGCTACCGGATTAACCAGCTTGGCAGCTTTGGCGAATGCTATCACCCAATCTGTTACTGCGTCGGGTGCAGACTCAGCGACATCTGCCGCCAATCTTGCAAACCTTGCTTCCGTTGCTTTAGGGATTGGTACTACAGCCGCCACTTTGGATGAAAAGCAGCTTGCAAAAGATTTGGGCGGCGATGCCCCAGCCGGCGATCTTGATCTTGGTGGTTCAGATGATTTGAAAACAGGTGGGTCGTTTGTTTTGGTTACCTTTGCGCAAGCGTACAAAAATTTCAATCAGGCGGTATTCAGCACCTTGGATGCAGAGAAGCAAGTGGTTTCGGAAATTGCTAAGATCTTTGATAATGTTTTTCCAGCTTTGGTCCCTTCCGAATTTGAAAACGCAGTCGAAAACCTTTTGGTGCAAACCAAAAAATCGTTACTTGAAGATGGCAAAGCCACCATTTTAAAGACAGGCGATATTCTGGCAGACATCATAATGTCGAAGCTGGTTAAAAATTTACCTGCGAACCAACCTGCTAAAAACAAAGTGGATGCAAAAGTTCCATCCTTTGAGTTTGTGATTGCAAATTTAGTTGAGCAAAATAAAAACGACATTGCTGTTGAAGGGAATTGCTTTGGTGAAGATGCTGCAATCACTGGTGAAACCCCCAAATGTTTTGAGGAAATCTTCAATTCTTTGAATCTAAACGCCTTGGATGATTCTTTTATGGGGCCTTTACTTTCCCCCAATGATCAGCAAAACAAAGTTGCTGAAGCCTTGGGCGTTATTTCTGCTGCTCTTCTTGCTCCGGGTCTTCTTAGCAGTACCAATGGCACGCAACCGCCCGCTTTTGAAAAGCCAAAGCCCAGAAAACAGAAATCCTGATTCCTGCCGATTCTGCAAGACTCCACCTTGTTTGAATGATATGATATAAATTTGTTCTTTAGTGTGACTTAGTGGAGTTATTTCATGCTTCTTCAATCAATCACTTTGATTGTCTGCCTTGGTTCAGTTCCGTTACAATCTCCTCCCACATTAAAAGATGGCGACATGGTGGCCCTTGTGGGCGGAACACTAATTGAGCGCGAACAAATTTCAGGTTACTGGGAGACGGAACTAACCCGCAGGGTTACTGGCCAAAAAGTGCGCTTCCGCAATCTTGGCTGGAGTGGTGACACCGTTTACGGCCATGCCCGTGCAGGTTTTGGTTCCACCGCAGATGGCTATAAAAGACTTATTGAGCATATCAATGTGGTAAAACCAACTGTTACTTTGTTTGCCTATGGTGCCAACGAATCTTTTGAAGGGGAAGCAGGTGCAGCTGCTTTTCAAAAAGGATATGATAAACTATTGAAGGATTTGTTGAGTACAAAATCAAAACCCATTCTTCTTTCTCCCCTTTGGCACGAAAACATGGGCGCCCCGCTCCCAGATGCCGCTCCACATAATTTAAACATCCTGGCCTACAGCAAGATGATTGATGAAATTGCCAAGGCGAATCAGGCTAACTTTTATGATTTATTTCAGAGTAAAACTTCGTGCGAAGCCATGCTTGGGCAGTCAACAAAACTTACGAACAACGGGATTCATCCTACAGAACTTGGTTATTATCTTTTATCCAATGATATTAGCAGGGCCTTTGGCTTGAATGAAGAGCTTTGGCAAGTCGCAATTGATCATGCTGGTGGTGCGATTAATTCAAAAGGTTGCGTGGTCGAGAGTTCCGGCAAGATGAGTTGGAAAGTAACCGATAAAATGTTGCCCAGGCCCACTGTTCCAGGCTTTGCTACGCTTAATCCTTCCCCTAGGACCATCGCAATTAAAAATCTTCCCAAGGGAAGTTACAAACTTTTGGTAGATGGCAAAGAAGTGGCATTGAAGAATTCTGAAGATTGGGCCAAGGGCGTTATGATTTCAAGTGGACCGGATTTTGACCAGGTTGAAATGATGAGGAAGCTCATTCTCGAAAAGAACAGGCAGTATTTTCACCGATGGCGTCCACAAAACGAAACCTATCTCCTGGGTTTTAGGAAACATGAGCAAGGGCAGAATGCACGCGAACTACCACAGTTCGACCCGATTGTTGCTGCCAAGGAAGAAGAAATTTACAAACTTAACAAATCCGTGCCTCGGACCTACTCGCTGATGGAGTCCAAGTAATGAAACGAAATTTAAGCACCCTCGCTATTACTCTTTTCCTGATTCAAGGCGTTTGCTTTGCGCAAAAGAACGCCCCACAGTCCGTTGACATTGACCCGGAAAATGAGCGTAAGTCGTTCATTCTTCCCGAGGGGTTTGAAGTCAATCTGTTTGCGGGCGATCCCCAGCTCGCAAAACCCATTCAAATCTGCTTCGACACCAAGGGCAGGCTCTGGGCTGCCTGTAGTTCCACCTACCCACAAGTTCTTCCAGGCCAACCCAACCAAGATAAAATTCTGGTCATGGAAGATACCAATGGAGATGGCATCGCAGACAAAACCACCGTCTTTGCTGATGGGCTTCTTATCCCCACGGGCTTGGCGCCGGGCGATGGCGGGGTTTATGTCATTGATAGTACCGACCTTATTCACCTCAGCGATACCGATGGCGATGGCAAGGCTGATACCCGAAAGGTAATCCTTTCTGGGTTTGGTACCGAAGACACCCATCACATGGTGCATACCCTTCGTTGGGGGATGGATGGATTGCTTTATTTCAACCAATCGATTTACATTCACAGTCATTTGGAAACCCCATATGGGCCCAAGCGTTTGGGAGGTGGAGGCATCTGGCAGCTTCGCCCAAAAAATCTTGAACTCGAAATCACCATGCGTGGCTTGGTCAATAGTTGGGGGCATCATTTTGATCAATGGGGCCAGTCCTTTGCAACCGATGGAGCCGGTGGCGAAGGCATTAATTATGTTATCCCCCGTGCTTACTATGCAACCGCTGTTGGTGCCAAGCGTGTGGTTCAAGGTTTGAACCCAGGTAGCCCCAAGCATTGCGGGCTTGAAATCCTTTCTGGCAGGCATCTCCCAGAAGATTGGCAACAATCCTTTATTACCAATGATTTTCGCGGCCACAGAGTTTGTAGATTCACTCTTGAACCCGATGGCGCTGGTTATATATCAAAGCAACAGCCTGAATTGATCAAAACCAATCACCCTGCATTTAGGCCGATTGATGTGCGCCAAGGCCCTGATGGAGCCATCTACATTGCAGATTGGTTCAACCCTATTATTCAGCATGGCGAAGTGGATTTTCGCGACCCCCATCCCGGCAGATGATGAGGTTTTAAACCTCGAGGCTCTTTGGACATGGCAGGCCTTGGATCTGCCCAATGAAAAACTATTAGGCATGGCATTGGCTGCCAAAAACCCCAATGTTCGTGCTGCTGGCATTCGAGTTGCAGAAATGTGGCGCAACAAAATGCCAGGCACTTTCGATCTCGTTAAAGCTAAAGTGAATGACTCGCATCCACAAGTCAGGCTTGAAGCGGTGCGGGCTTTGGGGCTTTACCCCAAGGCCGAAGCTGCGGAAGCTTCTCTTGCAGTGCTTGATTCACCCATGGATAAATTCCTTGAGTATAGCCTTTGGCTTACACTGCAGGAATTACAGGAAAGCTGGCTGCCTGCTTTCAGCAAGGGCGAATTAACCTTTGGTGGTAAATCAGACCGCATGGTTTATGCCCTGAAAGCCGCTGGTACAGCAGATGTTGCAAAGAAACTGGGTGAACTTGTTGTCGAAGGCAAGCTTCCACCCTCCGCAATGGAAGGCGCATACCTTCATCTTGCTTCCGTGGGCGGCCCCGTTGAATTGGGGATCGTTGCAACCAAAGCTCTAGGCATGCCGGATGCCCAGGCTGGTAATTCAATCTTATCTGCACTTATCGAATCAACAAAAACCCGCGCCATCAAGGCCCAAATCGATCCTAAAGTTCTCATGGCTTCATTGGAAAGCAAAAATGATCCTAGGCAGGCATCTGCAATCCGGCTCTTGGGTCTATGGAAAATTATTGCGGCCCAATCTGCCTTGGAAGGTATTGCCAAGGATGATGCAAGAGATTTGAGTATCCGCAAAGCTGCGTTTGAAAGCATTGCAGACCTGGGTAGCAAATCCTCGATTGATTTGCTTAAAGGCATGATCGCATCACCAAGTGAAAAGCCATTGCCTATAAAGCGCTGGGCCTTGGTTTCACTTGCATCCCTAGATTTAAATTCTGCTGCAGAATTGTCTGTAAAGATTCTTGAACTGCCTCAAAGCAGCACAGAACTTGCCGAAGTGTTTGATGCTTTTTTTGGCAAAAAAGAAGGCTTGGCTCCTTTGCTAAGGGTGCTTGCGAATTCTACCATTTCAAGCGATGCAGCAAAGGTTGGTATTCGTCAGGCAAAAGGTTCTGGCCGGGATGTAACCGAACTGGTAAAAAGCCTCGAAAAAGCAGGAAAGGTTGGCGCCGTTTCGCGGGAAATCAGCAAGGAAAAACTTGCTGAAATGACCAAGGCTGTTATTGCCCAGGGCGATCCCGCCCGGGGTGAAATTGTATTTCGCAGGAAGGAACTTTCTTGCATGAAATGTCATGCGATTTCAGGTTCGGGTGGTTTGGTCGGGCCAGATATGACCAGCATTGGCGCCAGCGCTCAAATCGATTACCTGATCGAATCCATGATCAATCCCAACAAAGCCATCAAGGAAAATTATCATTCCATCGTCGTCACCACCGATGATGGCAAAGTTTTCAATGGTATCAAGGTTAGGCAGGATAATAATGAATTGGTTCTGCGTGATGCGGAAGACCGACTCATTAACATCTCGCTCAAGAAAATCGAAGAGCAGAAAAACGGTAAATCCCTGATGCCAGAAGGCTTGGTGGATTCCTTGACCCAAGGTGAACTTCTTGATCTTGTACGATTTCTTTCTGAATTGGGCAAAGTCGGGCCCTATGGTCCAGGCAAGGCTTCTGTCGTGCGTAGATTTGAAACGATGGAACCTGATGCAAATGCCTACACCGTGCTGGCACGTAAAGGCCAGGATGCCTTTGCAAATCCCGCAGAGAATTTGAAATGGTCGAGTGCCTATGCCATGGTGGATGGTACTCTTCCTCTTCGAGACCTGCCTTTATTGCAACAAAAACGAAGTCTTGAAAATATAACGCATTCTATGGCATTTGTTCGCTTTGGTTTTGAAACAAGCAGCATGGGCGGGGTAAAAATCATGCTCGGCAATGCTACTGGGATTTCGGCCTGGGTGGATGGGAAGCCTGTTGCAATCGGACCAACGGGCCTGATTAACCTCAAGGTAATTCCAGGGGTTCACACGATGGTTCTTAAATTGGATGGAAAAGTGGCAGGCGCTAAAGTTGAGGTCGAAGATGACAAGGAAAACCCTGCAAAGGTAAAAATAGTACAGGGTAAGTAAAGCCTTGTGCTACATAGCAACTTGATCCCACTTAATGCCCGGTTCGGGGAATTTTGGGTGCTTGTGCACTAGTGCAGGCAGATTTTCATCCTTGAAATACTGACCCACTCGTTCTTCAATTTGCTGGAATCGTTCTTCGCAAGCTTGATGCGAAAGGTTTGATATATCCCCAGCAATCCAACGATTGCGAATCCGGGCGATCTCGCATAGCAGCGATGCATAAATTTTCTGGTTCAATCGGTGGAAGCAACGCGGATGGTTCCCATGGTCGGTGCTCCAAAAGTTTTCTGCATACGCATCAGGATTACCTACTTCAATCCAATGGAACTGTTCATCCACGAAAAGATTGCAGACATTGGACTTTTTCTTGGGCTTGGGAGGAATCCTTTTTATTAAAGGAGGATTTCGTATTTCATCCGAAACTGAAGTGTTGATAGCTAGCATGACCAATCCTTCCTGAATTCAGGTGGCTGGCGCATCCTTGCGCACGGTATCAATTTCTATGTTTATTTTACGCAGCGGCCTATCTATTTGTTCGTAAGAAATCGTGAATTATTCGTTTAATTATCATTAATCAAATAAAAAAGCTCCCTTCCGCAACATGGGCGAAAGGGAGCTTTTATTAAATAATAGCCTAAATTCTTTACTTTACTGCAATTGCATAAAGTGTTTCAAATCCCCGGATATAAATTTTCCCATTCGAAATTGCAGGCGATGCTGTGATTTGATCGGGAAGCTTGTTGGTGGCTATAATTTCGAACTTTGGCCCAGCCTTCACCACGGTTACTGTGCCATCTCTCGCTGCAAGATAGATTTTACCATCAGCAAAAACAGGTGAGGCACGGTGCCTGGCGTTATGTGTTCGCTCGTTGTAGAGTTCTTTTCCAGTCTTGGCATCCATGCAGATTAGGAAGCCATTTTCCCTGCAGAGATAAACCAAGCCATCGTGAACCAATGGCGAAGGCACATCCGGGGTGCTTGTGGGCCTGCGCCAAACTTCGCTGGTATTACCCATGGTGACCAACCCGGAAGCCCCTGGTTTCAAACCAACTACTGGACCATTCTTGGCACTAGGTATTACTATAAGATCGCTGACCGCAACAGGCGAAGCAACGAACCTTAGGGTTTTGTTGTACTTTTCTTTGGGGTTTAAACCGCCCACGCGCCAGAGTTCTTTGCCATCTTTTAGCGAATGGCCTGTGGCGTAATCGTTGCCATGCACGATCAATTGGGTTTCCTTGCCATTGGTCCAGATGGTGGGTGAAGCATAGGAATGCTTGCATTCCTCTATGCCATCGCTTGGCCGATCAATTCTCCAAACTTCTTTGCCGGTATTTTTATCAAGGCAAATCACCTTGGCACCACCGTCGTGGATAAGAGCTTGATAGAGTTTATCTTCATGCAAAACGGGGGTGGAATGAATTCCAAATTGGATTTTGAATGCCCCATAATCTTTCTGCATATCAATTTTCCAGACTTCCTTGCCCGAGAAATCATAGCAGCCAAGGATACCAGCGCCAACAAAGGCCCAGACATTTTTGCCATCGGTGGAGCAGGATGCGGAAGCGCCATTTCCTTCATCCACCCTTACTTTGGAGTTGCCTTTTGCCAATACATTTTTCCAAAGTTGTTTGCCTTCGGTGCTAATGCATAGCAAAACTTGATCTTCGCCATCCACACTGGTAAGAAACATCTTGTCATCCCAGATCACAGGTGTGGAGCTTCCCATTCCAGGCATGGGTAAAGTCCAGACGATATTCTGCTTGTCGCTCCAAGTGGAGGGGAGTTTGGTTTCCTTGGAGATTCCATCAAAGGATTGGCCCCGCCAGTTGGGCCAGTTCTCAGCATTTGCAATGGAGGTGGAAACCATCAGGGAAACGCCTAACGCACCTATTCGAATGGACTGTAATAACTTTTTGGAAATCTCTAGCATTTGAATCACTCCTGGATTTTGAAAAACGAGGTAGGTTTTAATACTCAGATATCACCTTTATGATAGCATTCTTTGGCTTTCAAAGAAGACAAATATTTAGGGAGAATAAATTGAAGGGGCCTGAGAGTTCTTGGAGGTACATGTGCCATTGGCCCAGCATTGCACCATTGCTTTGTTTCATTTTATTCTCATTAGTTAACCTTCCATTTGCGGGCCGGGCCATCACAAATGAAATACAATCCTGAAATGCCTAGGAATACAGGTGAATCTTCCTGATTCTAATGAGAAATGTCAGTAAATTCATAGGGATTGATATAGTTTGCAATAGTTTAATTGGGATAATGGGGTATAACGAATTTGGTTGCCTTTGGATTGAAAGCCTAGGATTTTTCTATTGGTTTGTTTTAGGGTGTTAACTATGTTTGCAGTTCTTGCAAGTTTTTTTCTTCTGGCTATTCCCGGGCAGCCTGCGAATCCAGTTCAAGTTGCTAGTCCGTTGGACACCTTCTTTCAAAAGGAAGTTTGGGCTAAGGTAGGGGAACGGACTTGTCTGCAGTGTCATAAATCTGGGGGTGATGCCGAGGATAGTAGATTTTTGCTTCGTGATCTGAAACGCAGCCAGGATCAGGCCGGGGATCTGAGGCACAATCGTGATGCCTTTACCCGCATGGCAAAGTTGGAGGTTGAAGTGCACCAATCCCGACTGCTGCTGAAGGTGGTAGGGAAGCTAAATCACGGAGGCAAAGAACAACTCAAACCAGATTCTGTTGAATATCGTGTTCTGGCGGATTTTGTTGCCCGTTTGAAAACCCCCGCCACTACTAAACCTGATTTTGTTCTGGACAAGAATGCACCCCCTTTTTTTCAAACCATTAAAATGCTGGATGACCGGCAATTGCTGCGTCGTATCACGCTTTCCCTTGCTGGCCGCCTTCCAAGTGATTCAGAGTTGGATATTATCGCCCGTGAGGGAATCAAGGCATTACCCACAATCCTTGAAACCGTATTGAAGGAGGATGCTTTTTACAGCCGGTTGCGCGAGGGCTTCAATGATATCTTTCTCACTGTCGGTTATGATGATGTCCCCGAAAACGCTCTTTCCTATGAGCACTTCAGTACCACCAGGGGCTGGACCCAGAAATTTGACCTAAGCCATATCAAGGATGAGAAAGATCGGCGTCAGGCTGGCTATAAACTTGCCAATGATTACCGCAAGGCAATGCTTGGTGAGCCGATGAAGCTCATTGAACACATTGTTCGAAATGATAAGCCCTTTACGGAAATTGTGACCGCAGATTACATTATGGTCACTCCTTTTACTTCACGGGGTTACGGGATTTACGAAGAATTGAAGTCGAAATTCAAGGATCCTGACGACCCGTTTGAATATATCCCGGTGAGACTCAAGGCCCTTGTCGGGCGTAACCGGGTGGAGGATCAAGAATCGGCAACAGGTTTTTACCCTCATGCCGGCCTACTATCAAATTTTCAATATCTGAAGCGTTATCCGACGACTGAGACCAATCGCAATCGCCAGCGTGCGAGGGTTTATTATCAGCATTTTCTGGGTATCGATGTACTGGAACTTGCTGCCCGGGTTTCGGATGCCGCCGCTGCCTCTGCGAAATACCAGATCCCCACCATGCAGGCTTCCGAGTGTGTCGTGTGCCACAAAACCTTGGATCCGGTTGCAGGACTGTTTCAGGACTACTGGAAATTCGAAGGTGTTTACGGGCGGCGCAAAGAGGGCTGGTTTAAGGATATGTTTGGCGCAGGTTTCGAGGGAGAGGACTTGCCCGCGGGGGAACGCTGGCGCGCACTGCAATGGCTGGGAGAACGTACAGCGAAAGACCCGCGATTTGCCGTCGCCATGGTTGAGCATGCCTGGTATATCCTGACAGGGCGCAAGGTGCTGCAGCCCCCTAAAGAACTTGCCGACCCGCTTTATTCCGCCAAGTACAGGGCCTATCATGAGCAGCGCAAGCAGACCGAAGCTATTGCCGAGCGCTTTGCCAAAGCAGATTTTAATTTTAAAAGCGTGTTAAAAGAATGGGTTGTGTCCGACTTTTATCGTGCAGATGGCTTGGCAACGGTGGTAGCTGATCCGAAACGTCTTGCGGAGTTAGACGATTTGGGACTTGTTCGCATGCTCGCTCCTGAGCAAGTGGAGCGCAAGGTTGCCGCTGTTTTTGGTAAACCTTGGGGTCGTTTGACGGAACAGATGGCCATGCTTTATGGTGGCATTGACTCGAAAGAAGTCACCGAGAGGGCGACTGACCCGAGTGGTGCCATGGGTGCGATTCAAAGGATTCTTGCTAATGATGTAGCCTGCAGGGAAACCGCAATGGATTTTAGTCGTAAGCCTGCTGACCGGCGGCTTTTTCCTGGGATTGAACCGGATGTGGTGCCAGGCAGTTCCCCCGAGGCGGATGCGAAAATCAGGCGGGCAATTGTGCATCTGCACCAATGGGTGCTGGGGCGCTTTGATAAGGCTGATTCTCCTGAAGTCACCCGTAGTTTCCAACTCTTTGCAGGTATTGTCAGCGATGCTGCTGAGCGAAAAAACTTCGAAAAACAGGAGATTTACTCCTGCCGCCAAAACCTCGTCGAACCGGTTCCCGATCCCAAATATACGGTGCGTGCTTGGCGCGGCGTGATTACCTACTTGTTGCGTCAGTCTGAGTTTCTTTATGAATGAGCGAGACCAAATATGAGACGAGATTTTCTGAAACTATGTGGATTGGCGGGTCTTGGTGTTGCCTGCCCTGGCGGTGTTTCTTCCGCCATACACGCCGCCGCCAAGGACGACTCTCCATACGAAGGACCGTATTATATCGTGATTAATGCCTCGGGCGGCTGGGACACTACCTATCTGATGGACCCCAAAGGAATTGGTGGCATCAATAGGCTTTATAAAGAAGGGGACATTCTCACCAAGGGCGCCCACAAGTTTGCCCCGACTGAAAAACATAAAAACGGTGGCATGGGCAACGAGGAGTTCTACGCTGAATTTGCCAACGAACTTCTCGTGCTTAATGGCTTGGATTATTCAGTGAATAATCATTCCCCTGGTGCCCGGTATATGGCAACGGGCAAACTCGATAGCATGGCTTACCCTACTTTTGCAGCTCTGGTGGCCGCCTGCAAGGGGCCTGCTTGTCCGTTATCTTTCCTTACTTTTGGCAACTATTCTGCCACGGGAAACATCGTGGCAATGTCTCGCGTGCCTTACCTGCCATCCCTCCAGCGCATCGCCAATGCAGATGCCATTGAAGGCAATCCCAGATCCCCGTATCACGAAGACTTTGCCCTTAACCGCATCGAGCAGGCGCTGCGTGAACAGAGGGGATCCCGTGCGACAATGCCGCTTCTTCCAAGGCAGGAGCGTGCTGAAAGCATGCTTTATGCCGCCCAGATGAATGCCAAATCAATGCAGCGTATCACCCCACATATTCCCAAAAATATTCCCAAGGAGCGTATCGCTCAACAGGCCGAGATTGCCCTTGCATCTTTCAAGGCGGGGGTCTGTGTTTCTGCGAATCTTTCCATTGGACAGTTTGACAGCCATGCGAACAATGATACCGACCAGATGAAACTCCTTCCCGAGTTTCTGGCAGGAATTGCTTATATTCTTCGCCGTGCTGGGGAACTAAAGATTCGAGAAAAACTTGTGGTCGTGGTGCAGAGTGAAATGGGGCGGACCCCTGATTACAATAAGGGAAATGGTAAAGATCACTGGTCAATTGGTTCCATCATGTTCATCGGGCGCGGTATCAAAGGCAACCGTGTATTGGGCGCGACGGATGAAAAGCAGTTTGCAGTCCCCATGAATCCCAAGACGCTTGGACTTGATAAAGATAAAGGTATTCGTGTGCGGCCCGAGCATATTCATGAGGCGCTGCGTCAATTTGCCGGGATCGCCAATCATCCGCATGCCAAAAAATTCCCTCTGGGGCTGGCTGAAAAGGAGCAGCTTCAAGGGCTTTGGGGCTAAGCCGGATAGCTTGAAACCCCATCCGGGCAAAAGCGCTCATTTCAATGGATGAGGGCAGGTAATTAGGATCGTGAATCCATTCTTCGATGCAAATACGAATTTGCCTCAGGAAAACATGAGCAGAACAACGGTCATTTCTTAAAGTGGTTTGGGTATTTTTTCCTCCTTTTATACACGATTAATCTGATCAAGATTCCAACTTCGAATTCAAAAAATCTCTCCTAATAATTGCTTTTCAGCTATAAAAGCAACAATTCTAAAAGTTCAAAACAAATTGTAAGTTGTTTTAAATTAATAGCTTGCGTGTTTCTATGTTGCGAAAAAATAAAAATTACCTTGTTTATAATTTAAGTGAACTTATATTGACAAAAGGCCGATACAACACTAAGTTGATAAACATGGTGCATTAGGAGGTATTGTAATGCGACGCACTAAAATAGGTTTCTTGTTTTCTTTAGGGTTTGTTCTTCTGCTTTCCGGGTGCCAAGGAAATGAATCTACGCCAACCCTTCCTTATGAAGGGGAGGTCAAAATCAATGGCAAGCCGATCTCTGGTGCGATGGTTATTTTCCATGCGAAGAAAACTGGAGAGCAAATGGTTTCGCCTTCGGGCACCACTGATGAGAATGGGAAGTTTCGCTTGACCAGTGACAAAGAGTTTGATGGTGCGCCCGAGGGCGATTATGCAGTAACCATTACTTGGTTCAAACCAATTTCCACTGCTGCCAAAGCAAGGGAAGGGGATGAGTCAGTCCGAAATTTTCTTCCTGCATATCTTGCAAATCCAGAAACTTCCGGGCTTGTGGCATCGGTTCAAAAAGATCTTTCGCAATCCAAATCTTTTGATCTTCGTTTTCAAAGGTGAGAGCTTATTTTTAAGGAGTATTTTTATGATTAGTCGATTGTTAAATGCAAGGAAAGCATTTACGCTTATCGAATTATTGGTGGTGATAGCCATCATTGCAATTTTGATCGGGTTATTATTGCCCGCAGTACAAAAAGTCCGTGAGGCTGCTGCAAAAACCCAATGTGTGAATAATTTGAAACAACTGGGTATCTCCATCCATGGTTATGCTACTGCGAATGATGGCAAAGTTCCTACCAGTACAAGGCCGGGCGGGGTGACAACTTCCCCAAGAATTAGCTGGGCAGTTGATCTTTTGCCTTATCTTGAACAGGGGAACTTGGTCAAGACTTATGACACCAACCAAACTTGGAGCCATGCAAACAATCTGCCCATCACCAAGATGCCGATTAAAATTCTTCAATGTCCCGCAACGCCTGATTCATCAAGGCTTGATGGTGATCCTCAAACTAATGTTTGGAATATTGTTGGAATTTCGGATTACGGCGCAATAACAGGGGTTAGTGCCATCGCTTCCAATGTAAATACCACGGGGGTACTGATACCCGGGATCATGGAAAAGAATAAAACGGTCAAGCTGCTTGATGTGAAAGATGGCCTTTCCAACACCATTGCAATTGCAGAATCTGCAGGTAGACCCAGACTTATCCAGAAAGGCGTTTCTGTTGGTGCTGTTCCAGCTAAGAAGGTAAATGGTGGCGGTTGGTGCAGGCCTGCTTCAGATATTGAATTAATCACTTCAAATACTGCGGGCACTACTTATCCAGGAACTTGTGCAGTCAACTGCACCAATGGGTTTGACTACCCTACCTACAACATGGCTCCTTTTGGTACTGAAGGTACCAGCCAGCCTTTTTCTTTTCATACGGGGGTAAACAATACATTGATGGGTGATGGATCAGTTCGGTCGATAAATGCAGCGGTTGCCATAGCTACCTATGCTGCCTTGTGTACCCGTAATAATGGTGAAACCATTTCTGGTGATCAATAATCCTTGGCAAACCAATTAAGTATTTTTCGATGGCAGGCACGCATTGGTGTGCCTGCCTTTTTTTCATTAAGAGGGGTCTTGCAAACCGGTTTTTACTTGCCAGCCATCATTCATGAACGCACAATTATCTTTGAGAAAAGTATCCTTCGCGAAATACCCAAGAGTAAAAAACATGTCAAATCAATTTCAAAAGCCGAGTCTGTATGACAGGTTGGGTGGCGTTTTTGCCATAGCAACGGTAGTAGATGATTTTATCGATCGCATCATGCAAGATGCCCGGTTGAATGCCAATGCTGCGGTGCAGGAAGCGCATCATCGGGTGCCCCCTGCGGGCTTTAAGTATTTAGTGACGGAGCAGGTTTGCATGGTAACGGGCGGGCCGCAAAAATACTCGGGACGTTCGATGCTGGATTCTCACCGCCATCTAAACATCACCCCAAAGGAATGGGTCGCTTTTATGGATGATTTTCAGCAGACATTGGATAAATTCAAGGTTCCTGCCCAAGAGCAGGGTGAACTAAAAGCTATCGTGAACAGCACTTATGGTGATATTGTGTTTGGCAAGGATTAAGAGTTTTGCATAATTGTTCCTTGCAAATGCGAAACGCCCACAGACTTTATGTAAAAGCTGTGGGCGTTGGGTTAAATCTGCACTAAAGTTATTCGCGCGATTGTATCGATGCGGTAAGCACTTTTTGGATTCGTTCCTGGCATTCATCCAAGTGCGCCCTGCTGGCATCTTCAATAATCAAGGTTTTGTCTGCAAGAACAACATTAATGTTCTTTTGGATTTCCTTCAAATGCATCCTTGCAAGGCTTTTGCCATCTGAAATCCCTGCAGGATTAAGAACCAGGTCAGAAAGCGATTGTACATACTTCCTTTGCAAGTTCCTTCGGATGATTGAAAGATTGACATCCTTTTTAGCTTGCTTAGGAGCGTTGGCAACATCCAACCAAATACCATCGGTCAATGAACGAAATACTTCACTCATTGCGAGGGGTTTGTC
>RFZJ01000084.1 GCA_009920765.1 Planctomycetota bacterium
AACATTGTTTACCCTGGCTGGACGGATACCCCGGGCGAGCGTAAGTTCTTCGCAGAAGACACGCTGCAAAAAGCAGGTTCATTCCTGCCCATGGGAAGACTGGCCCAACCCGAGGAAATCGCCCGGGGGGTTGTTTTCCTCTCTGATCCGGATTCCGCCTACATCACCGGAAGCCTGCTTACCATCGATGGGGGCGGGATGCTACCTTGGTGGTCCAAGCGAGGCACCGGGGATTTCTAGCAGCCATCTTTTATTGTGTTAATTTACACAATTTGTTACTCTGACGCCCTACGAGTCTATTATTAAAGTGTACCTGTTGAATTTTTTTGTGGAGTCAATCATGTTTAAAAGATTACTGGCGATGGCATTTTCAGCCTCTTTGGCAGGCTTTCTGCTTTTCTCCCCAACAAGCAAATCGATTGCGGCTGAAAATCTTGTCAAAACAGAATGTGCCATTGATTGGATTCCCAAAAGCACCTCAGCCTTTGGCATCATGCTAAAAAACAAGGAGCAACTCGATCTTGTTTTAAAAAGCAAAGCATTTAAAAAACTGTCAGAACTTGGCGCAACCAAGATGGCCATGGAAAAATTCAATGAAGCCTTTGGTGGCTTGGAGGCCAACAAAGATAAGGTCACTAAAATTCTTGACATTGCAGGCCAGCTTTTCTCCCACGAAGTTGTCATAGCAACCGGCCCTAACGCACCCAAATCGCTGGGGGCACTCTTTGGCGCATTAAGTGCCGGCCAAATGGCTCCATTCACCCTGATTATGCAAGGCAATTTCGACCAGGATGCCATTAGCAAGGCCCAGGGTGAAAGCATCATTCAGGCATTGGTTGAATCTTCGGGCGATTTAAAGGCTCCGGAGGTTTTATTAGCCTTTAAATTGAAGGATAAAAAAACAGGTGAGGAAATCCTCAAGAACCTTGAAGACAAGCTTCCAATGATTGAGGCTGCAGAACCAAAATTAAAAGGTGCTGCAAAAAAGGAAAAAATATCAGGCTCTGACTTCCTGACTGTTAAAATCAAAGGAAGTATGTTTCCCGTTGAACAAATCGATCAAATCCCGGGTGTCGAAGAAGGGCAGCTAAAAAAGTTCAAGGCCGACCTTGCAAAGCTGACCTTTGCCGCAGCCATTGGCATGAAGGATAATTACCTGATTGCAACAATGGGCCCTGACCTGGCTTATCTTTCAAGCATAGGCAAGGGCGATCCGGTCGCTTCAATAAAAGAGATGGCACCGCTGGCAAAACATGCGGGCAAGAACATCATCGGAATGCAGTATTACAGCAAAGAATTCCTGGAAACTGCGCAGAGTTATGGCGCCAACCCTGAAGAAGCAAGCAATCAAGTCAAGGAATTGATCGCTGGCGCAAACCTTCCCAAGGATATTTCAAAACGCGTTGAAAAAGATGTTGATGGCCTGATCAAGGAAGCTTTCGAATTCGCCCCTAAAGTTGGCGCCAGAGTTGGCGTGACTTTCTTAAGTGACAAAGGCTGCGAATCAGCCAATTATGACTTCACATCAAACATGCCCTTCGATAGTTCCAAGCCCCTGGGGCTGTTGCAAAACTTTGGTGGCAATCCAATCTTTGCAACCGTTCTTCGAGGCAAAGATGTTGAGAAAACCTGGAACTTCTTTTCCAAATGGGGTGCGGTTGGCTATGGTTACTTTACTGAATTTGCCATTCCCAATGTTCCACCAGATCAAAAAGAACAAGTAACAGCATTCCTCAAGAAGTTGGAACCAACGATTGCCAAACTTGCAAAAATCACCTCCTCCGATTTCATTCCTGCAACGAAGGATGCACAAATTGCATTCGTCCTTGATGGAAAACTAGGAAGCAAGCAATGGAGTGCAATGCTTCCCAAATCCAAAAAGGATCTTTTTGTTCCTGAGCCTGCCTTTATTCTTGGCATCAGTGATGCGGCAAAATTTGGTGCCGCAATCAAAGGCTACCGTGAAGGAATCAACCAAATCATCAAGGATGCAGCAGGCTTTGACCCCACAGGTACTCTTGCTGCGATAAAAATCCCAGCGCCTGAGGAAAAAGCATTAAAGGAAGGCAAAGCCTATTACTACCCGATTCCCATGCTTGAGGATATCGCCAAAAAATTACAGCCCTCTGCGGTGGTTGGCTCGAATTTTTCTGCGATCACCCTCTCTTTTGAACATGCTGAAAGATTGCTCAATAAGACTCCCCTGACTTCTGATGTGGCAAAACTTGCCAGCATCGAAAAAAACCTCGCTGGGTTTTGTGTTTTCGACAACACCGCCCTGTTGGGAATGATCAATCCTTGGGTGGAATTTGGTTTTGAAATGATGCCCCCGGGTATTGACGAAGCCTTTGGTGTGAAAAAACAGGTCAAAACTTTCTTCGAAGTTCTAGGCACCTGCAAGGGAACTGTCTGCACCACCTTCATGGAGGATGGTGTTTGGGTCAATCATTCGATTTCTGTTTGGAAAGATCTCGAATAATCCAGCCTGACTGAGGCAAAGGCTCCTTGCTTGACTGCAAGGGGCCTTTTATTTTTTAAATTGCACTTCCAGCCATTCTTTTATTTCTTCGATATGTTTTTGCGGTTCAGGTTCAAACTCGAAGGTATGATGGGCATCGGGGTACTCCTTGATGGTCAAGGAACCCGTGGCAAAGCGTTTGACAAATGCAATTGTCTTTTCGTTGTCGATGATTTTATCCTGCCCTGCAATAAGCAACAGGATTGGCCTGCTGATTTTCGTCCTGAAAATTCGCAGATAAAAATCCAATCTCACGCTACCCAAAAGAAATCTCGCAGTAGCCCTCCTTAAAGCAAGGGGATCTTCTTTTAAAAACTTTTGGGCAACCGGGTTGGTAGTAAAAAGTTCAGGATCGTTGAGCGGAATATTAAAAAGCCTGCGGGGTGTGAACAAACTTCCCAAGGCGATGAAAAAACGTTCCTTGCGTGTGGGATGAACTTTAGGGCAAAAGCCGGGCGCAAGGAGAATGAACCCATCCACCAGGTTTGCCATGCGAATCTCCAACCCAAACGCGATCTTCCCACCCCAGGATATCGCCCCAAGAATCAAAGGCCTCGCCCCAGCAATTTCTTTTCTTTGAAACTGCAGGAACTCTTTCAGATCATCCAGCAAGGTGCGAAAAGAGGGGCTGTCCCCCCTTGAGACTTGATTAAGGCCGCTGCCCCGCCTATCCAAAAACAACACCCTGTAGCCTGCTTGGGTAAACTTCCTGCAAGAAGTTTCATACCAACCACCATGGCTTTGAATGCCATGGATGAAAACAATTGTCGCCTTCGCAATTCCAACTGGATTGAATTGGCGGTAATGAAGCTTGTATCCATCAGAGGAAAGAAAAGAGGATATTTCGAAAGGGGTTTCAACCACGAAGTATCTCCTGCCTGATCGAAACCCTGGCCAAGGCATTTTGATCAAGCACAATCCCCAAGCCATGGCCTGTAATTGCAGGGGCGACTCCACCCCAACCAAAGGTGATGTCCTTTTTGGACAAATTCTCCTTCACCAAATGCCTATCGTAAGATCCCTCAAGGTAGCGGATATCGCAAACAGAGCAGGCGAAGTGTCTGCCTGCAGAAGAAAGAATCGCAGTCTCGCCCACCTGGCAACCTAGCTGGTATTTTATGCCATGCCTGCGGGCGTATTGCGCAAGCCTTAACGAAGGGATGAATCCACCGCACTTCGAAAGCCTGATGTTAAAATAATCGCAGGCCTCATGTTCAACCGCACGCTCTGCATCGATCATCGAGCAAAGGGATTCATCAAGCATGATAGGGGTGCGAACTTGTGTGCGCACTTTTTTCAACTGGTAAACCTGTTCATGGGGCACGGGCTGCTCCATGCAGGTGATTGCTGCGGGTTCTAATTCTTGAATACGCTGGGCCGCCTCATCTATGGACCATGCTTCGTTGGCATCTGCCCTGATATCGATTTTCTTCCCGAGCCATTTTCGGATCTGCAATATTCTCCTGGCATCATCGTAACCCGCAATGCCCACCTTGACCTTCATCTGCCTGAAACCATAAAGGCTGTAAATCAAGGATGCCACTTTCATTTTCAAACCGGAGGCGGAGGTTATCGCCCCGCTATAACGAACCTGATTCAATGGATTAAAAAGATCACCTGCAAGCAACTTGGTGACTGAAGAGAGAGGTTCCTTGAATTTTTTCCCGTAGGCATCAAGTATTGCAATTTCCAAGGCGCATCGGGCAGCGTTGGCGCTACATTTCCTATCATCGTTTGGCTCGGTTGGCAGATGCAATCTTTCTGCCATCTGCACCGCCTGATAAAAATCAGAGCAGGATTCAAGCTGGGAGGGAATTTGCGCATTGCGCAGAACATCCATGGAGGAGCCAATCGTTTCGCCTGTCACATAATCCCTGGGCAAGCCTTCGCCAAATCCGGTTGTGCCATCTTCCAAGGTGCAACGGACGAGAATATTATCGGTGTCGGTACGGGCATGCGAGGCATGCTTGATCACGCGCTTTAACGGAATACGAACATGGCTTATTGCGACTTCCGATATTTTCACAAGGGTTCCCATTAAACAGCGAATCGACTTGTTCGCAACATTTTATTGCAAATCCAGTTCCTTGTCATCACAAAGATAACCCGGATTTCATTTGCGTAAATTTAGATATTAAGCTATGTTTAAGCGTAATTCTGGGAACAAGACAATTACGGAGGATTTTTCCCATGACTTTCTCACCTTCCTCAAAGGATTCTACAGCAGGGATTGCTCTTAGAAGTTGCCCTTTTTCTGCTTTACGCGATGTGGTTTTGGAAGAAATAGGCGAACGTGTCATCATTCATGGTACCGTTAACAGTTATTATTTAAAGCAGATTGCACAGGAAGCAATCATTCCAGCACTTGCTGGCAGAAGCCTGGAAAATCAAATCCGTGTTATCAAGGAAAAAGCTGGTTAGAAATCCAATTGCATACCAGCAGTCACCCCATTGATGATCAAATTGCTGGTGTTATATTGGAATGCCGGTATTTGCAGAGTTTGGCTTGCAGATTGAGTCTGATTGTTTGCAGTGTAATTCAGATTATTGCTATAGGGAATCAACTGTGTTTGGTTGGGTGCACGAAGCACATTTGCAAGCAAAAGAAAATCATACCCAACCGTCAATTTGATTCTTTCTGTAGCTTTGAAACCTAATTTCGCATTAATTTCTGGAAGCAGACCAAATTGGTTTCTTGAATATCGCCCTACATCCGTAGGTGAAAACAAAAGTCCACCAGCAGAGGAGGTCGTTGAAGTGTTGGTGGTGGAGGTTATCTGGCCTGCCGCATTTTGCGTGGAAGTTTCGCGTACCACCGTTTGGGTCGTATTGGATGAGATTTTTGCAACCTGATGCATAACACCAATGCCAAGGTTGAAACCCGTCAGTACTGACCAGCGGTTGTAATGATAATCTGCGTTGATGCCAATCTGGGGCCCGATGAAGTGGTTGTAAACCTTGATCTGATCGTTGCTCACAGATTGAATATTTATCGGTGTGGGAAAATTCAATGAAATGGGAACCTGTGTGGTGGTGGAACTACCTGTGCCATTCCCCAGGGTAAATGTTTGCAGGTCCGAAACGCCATTGGGCCTGAATATGGTGTATTGACTGCTTACATCAAGAGCTTCTTTAAACTGGAAATATCTGAAACCTAGTAAGCCGCTAAAGTTCATGTCGCCAATGAGAAAATCCCTACCCCGTACATTCAGTTCACCACCGGCAATATAAGTGCTGGCATTCGCAAAAACCGAGGAATCCACCTGACGGGAAAGCACAATCGCATAATCCTCGGTGGTTAATGTTGGAGCATCTCCAACAACAACTGCTGGTATGACAAAATTCAAGGTATTTTGAAAACCCGTTTGAAGCAGGATGGGAAAATCATTTAGACCAGTCACGCTGGATAAATAATAACTATTCTTGGGTACCAGAATGAAATTCCCATTTATTGAAAGCCCGGAATCCTGCTCCAGATAATATCCTGCAGAAAGCCTCATCCCCGATTGCATACCGTAGTCGATTATTCCGTTTTGGGACAACTGCGCCTGCGATTGCAGCAACAAGCTGGAATTGTTTGAAACGCTGACATTCGAACTTACCACGCCATTTTGATTAAAAGTTATGGTGGTTGGTGAAGTTTGCAACAAACCTTCGGGAACATTAAATACGATTGGGTTCAAGGTTGTATTATTCAACTTCCAAGCCAGGTATTCACCACCCAGGAAAAATCTTGGATATAAAGGCCCTGCCTCTTCCCGGGGAATTGCCCCAATAGCTACCTTATCCACTTCCATTGCTGGTAATTCCAAGTCCTTCTTTTCGTTGGGCACTTGTTCTTTTTTGATTACCGCTGATCCTATCTGACCATATGGGCTAAGAGGCGATGGAACCTTCCCACCATCCACAGGGGATTGAGCAACAATGGCAGATACCATGAGCAGCCAGGCACCTGATGCCAACAGCTTTTCTCGTTTCATTTTCTGCCACCCCTCCGACGTTATTACTATTTGGCTTCGATTTCCCGGCATCACAAGCCGGGCAAACTTTGCCATTTTTATGCATTATCCTGTATGCTCTATCGACCTTTTAAAACCAAACCTTCAAAATATATCGAACATTCCGAAAAATCCGATTATTACTTCACAAAAACAGGAAAGACAGGAAGCTTGGATAAAGCCTTTACGTTGATTTCACATTCTTTCTACTTTCACCCAGGGTTCTGCATACAATGTTTAAAGAGGATTTTGTCATGACCCCTTTTTTTCAACAACTGCCCAAAGCCGAACTTCACCTTCATATCGAAGGAACCCTCGAACCAGATTTCCTACTGGAAAAAGCAAAAAAACATCACATCCCTCTTCCATTTCATTCCATCGAAGAAATCCAGAACGCCTACAATTTCTCCAACCTGCAATCCTTTTTAAACATTTATTACCAAGGCATGGCGGTGCTAAAGGATGAAGATGATTTTTCTGAACTTGCATGGCGGTATTTTCAAAAAGCCCATATGCAGGGGGTATTGCATGCTGAAATATTCTTTGATCCCCAGGCGCATATTGAACGCGGTATCAGCATTGCAACCGTAATGGATGGTTTATGCAGGGCTGTGGAACGGGCAAAAAAAGAACTGCAATTAAGCATCTTTCTCATACCATGCTTTCTTAGGCATTTATCGGAAGATTCCGCACTCGACACTTTTTCGCAATGTTTGAAGTTTAAAAAAATGATCACTGGATTTGGACTCGATTCTTCCGAAGTTGGTAATCCCCCATCCAAATTCCAAAAAGTATTCACCCAGGCAAAGCTGCAGGGGTTCCGCATTACCGCCCATGCAGGCGAGGAAGGCCCACCATCATTCATCGAAGACGCTTTAAACTTACTCCAGGCAGAGCGGATCGACCATGGAGTTCGTTGCTTGGAAGATGAGAAAATAACCAAGAGGTTGGTACGGAAAAAAATCCCGCTTACTGTTTGTCCACTTTCAAACCTTAAATTAAGAGTGGTAAACAAGCTTCAAGAACATCCTTTAAGGAAAATGCTAGATTGCGGAATTATTGCGAGCATCAATTCGGATGATCCTGCTTATTTTGGAGGCTACATAGCTGATAATTTCGAGGCCTGCTCCATCGCATTAAACCTCACAAAAAATGAAGCAATTCTTGCAGCAAGGAACTCCTTCATAGGATCTTTTTTAGATGCGAATTCAAAGGCAGCGTACCTGCAAAAACTTGAATTATACTGCAGTAAAAACCCTGGCTAACATACGGGGACAAAATCAGGTTTTGGAATTGATGATGAAATTCGCCTTGCGGTACAACTCTTCAAAGTCTGCCTGCAGTTTTTTTCTTCCAACAAACAAAGGCCTTGCAAAATCAACCATTTGAAGCACATCAGGTGCAGCTTGTTCTTTAAGCGCTATTTCCGCTATTTGAAACAACAAGCCTAATCGCTTCTCAATTTCTTCAGGCTCCAATGCTTGCGGTAGTTCCCTTAAAGCACTCCATGCAGGCAGCCATTTTTGATTTTCTATCCCGCTTTGCACCAATAATTCCCGTACAGCAGCAAGTTCAATTTTAGAATTCATCATGGAAGCCTGCATTTTACCCAGAAGCTCCACCAAAAAATTAATCCTTCGAAGCGGTGCTTCCTTTCGGACAACGCTGTTCCACTCATTGATAAGTTTTAGATCTTTGCTCTTTGATAAAACTTCGAGGAATGCCTGCCAAGACTTTTCCTGAATTCGTGGATCGCCTTCAGCAACGGCAGCTTTCCATAAAGTTGCAAGATGATTTACTGTGCCAAAATCGCCCAAAAGCGTGGCACTTCTGGCCCTGACTCCCGCATCCGGATCCTTCATAAGAATTGCTTCCATTCGCGATTGCAATCTAATCCTATCGTCTTCCCTAATCATCTTTGCTTGATTCACAGCACGGGATACCGCACCAAGTATTCCAAGCCTTACCCCTATATCAGAGTCTTCAAGACCTGCCAACAATTCATCCAATACCGATATATCCGCAATTCTTTCCAAGGCCTGCGCTGCTGTTTTCCTTACTGCAACCGCCTTGTGCTTCAGCAATCCTGCAAGCAATGGAACAGCAGCAGGAACCCCAAGGGACCCAAGGTCTTCCGCGGCTTCAACTACAACTTCCAATGCAGGGTCGCCCAACGCATTTTGCAATGCAGGTAATACAAGAATCATCCGAGCTGCCCCATCATTCCCTTTTGCCTGCATGGCAAGCGATCTTGCAGCAGCAGCACGAACAGCAATTTGATCTGATTGAATAATAAGAAGTAAACGATCGAGACAGGCTTTGTCATTCCAGCGGCCAAGGCCAAGCACTGCCTGCCTGCGCACTTCTTCAACGGGATCTCTGCTGAAACTCAACAGCATTTCTCCAGCGGGCTTTCGATAAGATTCTTCATTAAGCGCTTCCGACAACCAACCTGCAAGTAATAAGCGAACCGCAGGATCTTCATGATCCAAAAGGCTTTGGAAAAAAGTGATTTTTTCAGTGGGACCAAGTCTGGCATAAAGCTGCTGGTATAGCGTGCGGTTACGATTTCGCGAAGAATCAAGCTCCCCTTCAAGCCTGGTTAGCTTTGCATTTCGCTGGGCAAGCCTTTCTTCAAACCAGGCATCTGAAGGAAGGTTTTTTCTTTCATCAAACCAAAGTTGCCAGGTAACAACATCATGGCCAAGATCTTCCCCGATCAAATCTGCCAAGGCCAGCCTGCTTCCCAACCGGATTGCTTCTTTGGGATCGGTAAAAAGTTTCAACAAAGTTTCGGCAGCACTTTTCTTTCCTGTTTTTCCCAGCGCAATAATGGCTTGCTGCCTGATGCTTTCTGCGAGGTTATTATTTTCAGCGATTTGTTTTAACTTGTATGCACCTTTTCCATCGACGCTTGCGCCCAGGGCTTCGGCCGCCGATTGGCGCACTGCGGGCAACTCCACAAAAAGGGCTTCGATTAATTCCTCCGAAAAACGACCATCCCTTCGCAGCTTGATTGCTCCTGCAAAAGCGGTAAAAACCTCTACATTTCGTGGATCACGCAGGTATTGTTTAACAGTTTCGGTTGAAAGGGGGGTTTGCTGTTGCAAGATTAAATAAGCAGCTTGGGCCTGCAACTGAGGTTGTTTTTTATCTGCAAGCAATTCTCGCAGGCGTGCTATATCGGAGGCAGGCTGTTGAACCTGTCCTGTCAATAAAAGCAGTGATAAAATCCAACCTGAAATCATCAATTGATCCGCTTAGGAAAAAATGCCCAAGGGGCGGGACCATAACCAGTTGGGTACATCCAGTCAACCTCGTTTCAACCATGTTGCTATCGCCTATTTTTTCTGATTTGAGTATGTTTGTCAGGCTAGGAATGAATGTGCTTTTGCATGGCTCAAGGAAGTATCAATGCTAGCGGCATTTAAAAAACCTGCACCGCAAATCGCCTGCCTTTTAGTGGCTTGGGCCTTGGTATGTCTACCCAATCTTGGCATTTCCAGCCTTTGGGATATTGATGAGGGTAACAATGCGGAAGCTGCATATGAAATGATGGAATCGGGAAACTGGATTGTCCCCACTTATAATTATAATCTTCGTGTTGATAAGCCTGCATTGCTCTATTGGCTACAGATCGCATCCTACAACATTTTTGGCGTAAATGAATTTGCAGCCCGCTTTCCCTCAGCTCTGGGTGGGCTCTTTTCCCTATTTGCAACCTATGCTCTCGGAACAATCATGTTTGGTGCATCAACGGGTTTCTTTGGGGCTCTTATCCTCTTGGCGATGCCCGCATGGGCTGGGTCCGCCCATTTCGCCAACCCTGATGCTCTTCTTAATGCCTGTGTTGCATGGTCATTCTTTGTTTTTTTCCGGGGCTACCAGAATAATAATACCACCTGGCTGCTTTGGGGTGGAATAATCACTGGTATTGGCATGCTTGCCAAGGGGCCTATCGCCCTTGCGCTTCCTCTATTGATCATCCTTTTGTTTTTACTTTGGGAAAAACAACCCAAGCGCCTGCTTTCCATTCATTTGCTTGGCGCTCTATTTTTATTCCTACTGGTTTCAGGACCTTGGTATATCTGGGTGGGAGTTGAAACAAAATTTCAATGGCACAAAGGCTTTTTCTTCACCCACAACCTTGGTAGATTCAGCACCCCGATGGAAAACCATTCCGGCCCATGGTTCTATTATTTGCTTGTCATCGCAATTGGCTCTGCACCTTGGTCTGCTTTCATTGGCATGACTATCCTGAACGCCAAAAAAGAACTTCTTAGCAACGAGCTTTCAACTCAGGCAACCATCGATCGCAGCGCAATTCGCTTGCTTGCCACTTGGATTGCAGTCGTCCTTGTTTTTTTCTCGATCTCGAGCACCAAGCTTCCCAATTACATTCTCCCCCTCTACCCTGCAATTGCGATTCTAACTTCAAGAGCCATGCTTGCATGGAAAAATGAACCTCACACCTACCCAAACTGGCTTCCTAAAACAGGAATGGTTATTTTGGTTTTCGTTGGCATCATCACCAGTATCGCAATGATTCTAGTTTCAACCCAGGCCGATATTTCGTGGATCAAAGGAAGAAAAATCCCAAGGCTCGAACAAATGGCATTCATTGGCTTTATTCCAGTCATTTGCGGCACATTCGCCCTGGTGCTTGCTGCAAAGAAAAACCGAATTGCAACACTCGCAATTCTTTGCCTGGGCTCGATTGGTTTTACCGGGGCATTGGGTGCTTGGAATGGTTCAAACCTCAATGAGATTAAAGCCCCAAAAACTCTTTCACAATTCCTTCCTGAAGATCAACTTACCCGGGAAATTGTGATCGCAACCCATGACTGGTTTCAACCCAGCATCACCTTTTATTGCAAACGCCAGATCAACACCATGATTTCCGAAAAGGAAGTAAAGCAATTCCTTGAGCAACCAATACCTGCCTACCTATTCATGCCTGAAAAGAAATGGGATGCCTTGGTTGTTAAATACCAACTAAAGGCAAAAAAGATTGGTCAGGCCACCGACTTTTATCGCAATTGCAATGTCGTGCTCCTGACCAATCAATAAATTCAAACCCTTTACTATTTGCTCTGGAAACTCCCGATAGACATTTGCTTGTCAAGTTCAACCTTGAATTCATATGTCGTGGTGTTAGCCTTGGTGCCATTGGAATCAGCCGGTAAATTGATATCCCAGCGTAACAAATTATTCACCCGGTCCTGCCTTAGATAAACAGGATCTGTGCTGATCTCAGGATTTACTTTGCCAAGGGTTACATTCAGTGCCTCGTTCTCACCCTTGGGCAACCGGTCCCAAAGTTGAACCTTCACTGCATCCTGCTTGAAACTACTTAGAAGGATCCTGTACTCATATTTGAGCACCTGGTTTCCACCCTGCATGCTCCGGGATTTTTCAACAAGCTGTCGCTGGACCTGCAACTGGGGATCCGTGCCAAAACCCACGATGAATGATTCCCCGATTGCAACCAGGGGCAGTTGCATTCTTCCGACAAAATCTGTATCTGAATACATCGTGGCTTCACCAGGAAGAAGGACAAACTTGCTTTTATTCGTGAGATTAGCCTGTTTGTATACATGCGGGGTAAGCACGGGAACCGCCTTGTAAAAATAATCAGGGGGCAGATCGATTCGAGCAACCTCCAGAACCTGCTCATCATTTCTTGAGGGAATGCTGATCCTGGTTTCAAGCTTGTAGGCAACACTTGGCCCCTCTCTTTCTGAATCTGCTGGCTTTTGCAAGTCGGAGAGGGCCTGTCGTTCATCACCAAGGAACACAATATCCTTGGCCTGCTCCAGGTTGCCAACATAGTTAAAAGTCTCATTGCTTGCCTTTTCATCTTTTCGATTTGCATCAACCTGCGCCTGCCTTCTCAGGGAGCGGGCCGCCTCCTGGATTTCCGCAAGTGCAGCCCCACCCATCGGAGTCTGTGGAATCGCAATATAGCCCTGGGGATTGGCATTGTAAGACCCGGCTTTGCCCAAGGCATTTCCAGGTTTTCCCGGAGCCACGGGACCACCCTTTGGTATCAGGCTTACAGCAAGGCCTTTCAGGTCTGGTGGGGTTGCATTCAACATTGGTTGCGCTGTTGAAAGGGTCAACTCTACGCCCCCCCAATCTTCCCCCGATTGCTGATGCACCGATGCGAGGTATTCAACCTTTACGGGGTCCTTGGCAGTTTTACCAGCACGGATTTTATACTGGGGATGCCAGTAGGACTCATCGACCAGATAATTCAAACGTAGTTTCCCAGCACCCGCATTTACTTTTTCTATCACAATGATCGCATCGGTTTCCGTCCGTACCGTACCACTGGTCAACTCCTGTAATTTCCTCTGCAGGAATTGATTGCCTGAAAGTATCTCCTTGGATTTCTGGGTTAATTCAAAGTTTTCCTGGGCCCTGGAAATTCTCTCCGTCTTCAAATAATTTGAAAGGGATATTGCTGTATCGGAATCCAACTTGCCTTTTTCAGTTGCATTCACCGTGCTTGCGCTTGCAAATCCCTCAAGCTTGGTGAGAAATGTTGTATTTGCAGTATTAGCAGTGATCATCGCCTGTATTTTCTGGTTTTCAATCTCATTCTTTTTTATTTCCTCCTCTATTTTCCTTACCTCTTCGCGCTTATCCTCCTTGATTGGTTTGTTGCGAAAACGGGTTGCAAGGATGCGAATCCCCTCATTGCCCTCGGAGTATAGGGACGAAGCCTGAACCTTGGATGGCAGTGAAGAAACCACAACCTCCATCGAACCCATCCCCTGCGGAATCTCAACTTCCCGGGTTACAAGCGCGCTGTCAGAATAAATCGTAACTGCAACCACTTTGCTTTTAACTTCGATCGGTTCCTTCAATGTATCTTTTGGCGATTCCTTTACCGTACTTTTTTGCTTTTTAACTTCCTGGGCATTTACCCCCAATGCAGTCCAGGCACCAACGCTTACCAAAAGTCCTGAAAATATTGCAATTTTTACCATCTTTAACATAGTAATAACACCTTTCAAAGTTAAACACCAAAATCAACTCATCCAAGGTAACATTAAACCACAAACCCAACGCATCAAAAAACAGTCCGACTAATTCTGCTTTCAATTGAAATTCATTTACAACCCGCATAATCGGATTAAAACCATCACAGTAACTAAGACGATTCAAGTTTGAATTTCTGCCAAAACTCATAAGATTTTAATCAAGTTGTATTACCGGTTTTCCAAGTCAACCAAAGGTACTTCACATGAGATCAACAATTTCTTTTTTGGTAATCATCATGCTTTCAGGGTGTGGCGATGGGATAACGCTTTATTCAGCTAAGGGAACTATTCTACTTGAAAATGGAAATCCTGTAACACAGGGCACGATCGAATGCGAATCCATAGACAACTCAAAGAAGCTAAACGCCTCTGCAACCATAAAAAAAGATGGCTCGTTTGAACTTGAAACCATGGGAAAGAAAGGTATTGTTGCGGGAAAACATAAGGTAACCCTGATTGAACCTGCGGGCAATTCAGATTTGCCTCTTAATCAACAGCCCAAACCCCAGTTTAATACAAAGTACCGAAGTTACGATACTTCAGATTTGACGATTACTATCATCCCCAATGAGACCAACAACTTGAACTTGAAAGTTGCACCAGCTAGGTAATACTTAATAATCATCAACTACCAAGCCATCATCACGCAATGCATACTTTTGCAGGAGGGTAGTGTTGACTGAATTATTCAATGCTTTTACTCTACCATCGCAAAATACAAACTGGCAAACCCCGCTATGCACGCTACCAAATCGAAATGCACCCAAGGGCGATTTTGGATCTGATACCAACCCATACCCAGGCCCAGCACAACGTACAAATGATTCTTCATCATCACCATTGTAAATAGAACCGTCCCCACCAGTCGGGCCACCTGTCGTTATTCTACCTATACCCAACAGATCCAACGGCACATGTTTTTCCCCAAACATCATGGTGTTGCTGGTTCCATCAACAATATCAGGAATTTTCACCTGTCCCCTATACTGTGCTACCGGAATGCCTGTCGCACTATTAGAAGTCGACCAGATGATTACCCCTTTCGCCGTCCAAGTGTCATACCAAGCCGGAACAGTATTATTATCCCCTCCATTGCCTGCGTAATCACTTAAGGCCCCGGGAACATTAACAGCACCACCGTTTTGATCGCCATCAATACTTAATGAATTATTGCCGCTGCCCCTTCTTGCGGGACACAAATACGATTTCACAATAACGCTGCGTGCAGCAAGAGAATTAGCCCCATAAGTTGCTTGAAGGTTCCACAAATTAAAGCCTGATTGCTGCTCGACAAAAGGTAGAAGCAAAACGGCCCAGGTGGCATAATTATCCGCAATCCTACTAGGGGGTAGATAATTTTGCACATCATGAAAATTATGGGTGGCGAGACCAATTTGCTTTAAATTATTCGCACAACTTGCACGCGCTGCAGCTTCCCGAACCTTCTGCACCGCAGGCAATAAAAGCCCAATCAAAATAGCAATGATAGCTATCACCACCAACAACTCTATCAAAGTAAATGCCGATTTTTTTTGCATTGTAAATGCCTATAGTTAGATCATGATTGCGCTTATCCAACGTTGTTTATAATCCTAAAATCATTTTGAAATAGGTTCAATCAAAAATAAAAGCACCAATAAAATTGATAGTTTTTTGGCAAGGCAATCTACTACGCAGCTTTGTTCATCATGGCTTTATCAAGGTTATACGTAGCTCGAATCAGATAGGAGGCTTTTCCCTGGCTCTCAAAATAAGTTCGGGTCATCACCTCGCCCAATAACCCCATGGATATTAATTGAATACCAACCAAAACCAACATCACACTTAAAAGTAGCAACGGGTTTCCTGTCATATCCGTCTGATTATACAATTTCATTATGATTGTTCCAAGAACGCTCACAAAACCCAGGCCAATTGCAAACAAACCACCTGTTCCAAGAAAATGCATTGGTCTTGTTAGATACGAATAAAGGAACTTTACGGTAATCAAATCCAAAACCACCCTCAAGGTTCTGGTCAAATTGTATTTGGTTTTTCCAGCAATCCGGGGATGATGCTTCACCGGAACCTGCGTCAATCTGCCCCCGCACATCTGGGCAAGCACCGGAATAAACCTGTGCATCTCACCATACAAGGGCAATGCAACTGCTAGATCGCGCTTCATCACCCGAATCGTGCAACCCATATCTTTAATCGAGCAACCTGTTACCTTCCGAATAATCCAGTTCGCAATAAAACTTGGAAACTTCCTGAGCCAAAAACCATCCTGCCTGTTGGCACGCTGCCCAAGTGCAGCATCGCAACCATCGTTTATTTTTTCCAACAACATGGGCAGATCTGAAGGATCATTTTGCAAATCGCCATCCATGGTGGCGATGAATTCCCCTCTCGACCAATCGATACCAGCTTGCAAAGCAGGGGTCTGGCCGTAATTTCTTTTCAGCAAAACAACCTTGGCACGGTCATCAGATCGTGCAAGTTCTGCAAGAATCAATGGCGAACGATCAATGCTGCCATCGTCCACATAGACAACTTCAAATTCGTCCACGCCTGATCCATTGGGGCTGGCACAGTAAGGCTGCATTGCTGAAACAATTCTTTCATGCAAAGCGAGAATATTATCCTGCTCGTCTTTGATCGGTATTATTACGGATAGCAGAGCCATCGTGCGATTCCTCCAATTCGGTAGATCCGGATATTTCGCCTTCCAACTGGACATCTTTCATGTCCGAGCCCGATGCGCTTCCCCGTGAACCCAGGTAAAAAAAGATCCCAATCATTCCAACTGCAACATAAACAGAATAACACAACACAGATAATGCAACTGCTGATGCTGGCGCAATCGCCAACGGTGCCAACATTAGAACTGTCGCACCTTCCCGCAATCCCATCCCACCCAAACTAATAGGCAGCATGGTCATGAGTGTAACCAAAGGAACCATCACAAAATAAAAAGGCAACGGTATTGGCAGTTCCATCCCCAGCCCTATCAGCATCATGATTGAAACGCTTGAAAGTTGCACCCAAACAGACATCGCAGTGGTTAAAACCAAAACCTTTATATTTCCAAAACAAAGCTTTGCGCTTTTCAATACGACCAATAATTTGGGAAATCGAACTGAAAATTTTGCAACTAAAGGCAGCATTGACAATGACCCAATAGCACCCAGCCCCACCGACATTACAGCACCTTTAATCCAAACAGGTAATTCCACAGGGCTTAAAATGGTTGCTACCACTGCGATTGCGATCAACACCAAAACACCACTGAACCGATCTGCAAAAACCGTCAATACAGCCTTGCTTCTTCGATTTTCAACCAAATCGTCCTTCATCTTGTATGCCAGATACCAGGCACGAACAACATCCCCGCCCACCGAAGTGGGTAATGCAAGATTAAAAAACATCCCAATGAAAAAATACTTTAGGTATTCGTAAAAGGTTCCGCCAAACCCGACTGCATTGGCAAGCACTTTCCAACGCTGACAACTCAATACCTGGGTGAAAAACAGAAGTAGAAATGCCGCAACCCAGTAGGCGGGCCTTAGTGTTGCAAACGAATCAATAATCTGACCCAGATTAACCCTCGTCAGAATCAATCCCACAAGCAACAAAGTTCCCAAAACTCGCACCAACACTTTCATTGCACAATCACCTTTGCTTCAAGTATCTCTGAACCCGCCTGATGAAACGCCGCATGCTGGGGATCATTCATGTCCAACCTTAACAAGCAACTGCCACTTTCCATCAAAGGTGGAATAACCACCGAAATATCTATGCCTTCGCCTGGCTTTACCACTGCTTGAAAATTACCTGAAAATCCACTCGCCAACACCCTGCGATCATCTGCAAGAAGCATCCATTTGATTTTGATTCCCGCATTGGTTCCAGGCTTCATCACCCATTCTCTAATCGAGGTATTTTGTGCCCGGACCCTCAGCAATTTACTCCTGCCTTTTTCCAAGTTTAAAATCCCGCCATCACCCTCAGTCAAATGCAATTCTGCAGAACAATCACCAGGAATATAGTATTTTTTAACCCATTCCCTGAATCGGTCACTGGAATGATTGGCATCATTCTTTGCAAGCCATTCCTTATATAAAACAAAGAATTCATCAATATGAGCAGTCCGCCCTATATTTAGGTGTCCGTAGTAGGGACTTAACTGCCTCAATGCATCATCAAGGCTAATATCAGTCTGCAATAACTCTGACATCACCACCGCCATCCCTGTTCGATCAATACCCTTATGGCAATGAAACAACATGGGTTTTTCACTTTGATCAATCACATCCACAAGTTGATTGATGGTTTTGGTGGAAGGCAATCTTCCTGCAGAGAAACTTAAATCTTCCTGTGATATATTGCAATTACTGATTGCTTGAACCTGATTCATGTACCAAGGCACCGTATCGCAACAACCTCGAAGATTGACCACTGTTTTGATGTTATTTTTCTTGATGATTGATTCCAACCTGGAGGCACCAAGTTGCGAGCAACGATAAAATTTCCCTGGTACAACTTCGTAAAAATTCCCACCCGCAAAAATATAAAAACATTTAAGAGATAGTAACAATATTAATAAAATTGCAAGCAGACGCACACCCAGAACCCAAGTTGTTTTTTTAGGCTTGTTTAGCCCTTCGAACAAATTACTTTCCCGCTCTAACAACATCGCACTTCCTTGCGCCCATGATTCTTCCTAATCAAAGGGAGATTGTGCCAAATCTAAATCTTTTCTGCCAGACCGGTTAACGCAGGGCCTCGCCCCAGATTACCTCACCGACTCCTCTTCCCTCGGTGACCCAAACTTTGATATAAGCAACTGATTCATCGGCATTTCTGGAGATTTTCTGCATGGAGGCTAGCGCAAGGACTGATCGAAGCTCCTCGAGCAGAACAAAAAGGCTGTTACTTGGGTTTTGCATCGGTTTTGTTTTGCTGGGAATTGGCTTAAGATTGCTCAGATTAGCACTGAACTTCCCGCTTTGGGGGGATGAGGCATTTGTTGCATTAAATTTCTTTGATTCGGATTTCACCAGCCTTATAAAACCCCTCAGGCATTATCAAAT
>RFZJ01000085.1 GCA_009920765.1 Planctomycetota bacterium
AATAAAACTCCAAAAAACGAACAACCTCCGTTGGTGAAAGTTCAAGTCTTAACCTTCTAATTTTATGATGGAAAAAATTCTTGGCGGTCTGCTCATAGCTGCTGGTGCATTTGCGTTAGTGGTCGGAATCAGTGCTCTCTTAGCACTTCCGGTAATGTGGTTGTGGAACGGTTTGATGCCGGATATTTTTGGTTTGAAGTCGTTGACCTTTCTTCAAGCATGGGGATTGTCGTTGCTCTCTGAGATTTTATTCAAGAGTCACAACACTTCTTCAAAAAAAGATTGATTTCTTTTAATCCTCGTGGTATTGTAGTTGCACAATGAAATTGAACATCCGAGATTTCTCTCTCCGACATTTGATGGAGATGCGTTACAGCATTCTCCACGAAAACCAAAATCGACGATTCACCGTGAAAGAGATCAACGATGAATGTGACCGCAGGAACCGCATGACCGTATCAATTTCAGTCCGAAAAGATCCCTCGATTTACACTCCATGAACATAAAATACGGAAACGGTAAGACGAAATATGGACCAGGAGTAAGCATCGAACTCTCTGGAGACGAAGTTGCTACAGCGATTGACGCATGGATGGTCGCTCACGGTGTTCATGTTTCTGGACCAAGAACAATTACCGTAAACGGTGATCTGTGTGCTGATGGCGAAATTTATGTGGATCCTTCTGGGTTTGTGATTTCTGACGGTGTGAAGTTCTCGCACAATGAATCGTATTCCTCAAGTTCGTGATTGGAAAGTTACCGACAAGAACACTGGCCGTTTCGTCATCGTCACCACCATCAACAAGCGATTTGCACGTTGGGAAGCGAGCGACCAAGGCATTAACGGTAACGTGTCGGTGTCTGTGATTCGTAACAAAAATCGTAATTAAGGCTTGACCCCAGATAATAACCTGATATTCTATTTACACAATGAACAACGAAACTAACGGTTCCACTGTCACCTCCACCTCGAAGCCCGAAATGACTTACGCCGAGAAGATGGATTTTCTGGCGATGATTCGTAAGGAGGTCGGTCTGGATAAGGTGAACGCCGACACTCACACCGACGAGTGTGCTCCTGGCAAGTATATCACCGAATACACCTTCGGCACGATCTAATGGAACGTCGCCCATACCCCGAATCGTATCAGAAAACAGAGTGGGACATTCTGGGTAGGGCGGTTTGGTTTTGTCTCGGAACGATTGTCGGTGGAATTCTGGTCGTAACATTTATTTACAGAATTGGCCTTTAATTGTTGACGGAAAGTTTGGTTGATGGTATTCTTTTAATAGTTCGGTTGTTGACCAGCAGAGACGTTCGTCTGCTGACAGTGATAACCGAATGTTGTGAGTAGGAACACCTCACGAGTCAATGACTCTCCGTAATCAATCGGACGCCGGGGGCGCGATAGGCTCCACCAATTTAAGTCTGCCTCTTGGGATACGGATTGAGTTTTGAATCGAGCTACAGAGTGATACTTTGCGAATTCAAAACGAATGCCTCATCAGCAGCCGTAGTCGGATCGATGCCAACGGCAGGCACCATTTGAAAGTGTGGCGGAAGTGTTGGAAAGAGACAACACAGAGACGTTAAACGGCAACGGTGAGACAGAGCCGAAGTGTGAATAAATAATTGCTGTGAGAGAAATGTCCTCAATATGAAGGTCCAAACCCTTCCACTTTCAATAATTTACAAATGAAATCTACAAATCAGTGGGAAATCGAATTTGAACAAAGAGTTGAGAGGGAGGAACACCCGAAGGATCGTAAAGCTGCATTTGATGATTTTATCCGAGAAGTTCAGTCTGATGCCCAACGGGACTTGAAAGACAAGTATCGAAAACTTGCGGAGGATTACAATGAACTCGTTCTTAGGTTTGATGGTCTTCGAGAGAGTTTTTAATTTCTGCCCTTTTCTATAAAAAGAAGTTGACTCCCTGACTGATTACTGTAATCTGTCCCTACATGAAACTGCTTCCTCAATCATTTGTAAAAAACTACGACAAGATGGGCGATAACACCTTCACCCAGTTGAAGATGGTCCCCACAGCCACCCTTAACGCTTACATCTACAAGCGAACCAAGATGGATGGCACGTTCGTCTCGTTTGAAGTCTTCGTGGCCAAACAACGGTTCAAGGGACAACCTCTCCCCGGCGGAGTTGTCGAGGCAGAAGACCGTGAACAGTATCCTACGTCGAACAACTTCGGTTTTACCGCGAAGGAATCGCGGAACCTTGAACAGGCCGAGAAGTTCCTTGCCGAGTTTGTGGTGGAAATGCAGGAAAAGAAGGACAAAAAGGATGGTGTCACTAAGGAACCCGTTGATGGTGATGGGTTTATGGAAGCACTCACCGCCAAGATGAATATGCCTCCGAAGCAACGTGGTCGGAAGCGTAAGGAACGGCCTCCTATCGTCTATCCGACTGGAAATCAGTGGCTTATGAAGGATCTTCTGGCCATTAACAAGGGGTGGAACCAACCTCTGGCCTATGTTCAGGTTCAAAAAGACTTGGAAGCTGGTGTGGTTGTGGAGGTTGCACGGGTCAAGTCTCCCACCGGCAAGGGACGTGCAGCAGTCGCCTACAAGGCGGTCAAGAAGGTTTAATACAATGGCCAGGGATGGCCAGGGTTCGCTTAGGGTAAGTGGACCAGGTTTCGACCTGGTCCACAGACCGCAGAAGGATGTGGATGAGATTTTTATTAAGAGGCTTGACTTTCTATAAAATCTACCCCATACTATCGGAACAATGAATCTGATGAATCTCCAATCTGTCGCCGATTTGATTCAACTCGCCGGCGGAAAACCAAATTCTCGTTACCGTGCAGCAATGAGGGCGATAAAGGCTCTCGACGCAATCAACGAACAACCTTACGTTCCTCCGGAGGGGAATGATTACAAGGTGGTTTTGTCGAATGGGAAGGAAATCACCCTCTTTGTTCCGAAAGGTTCAAACGTGTTCAAAGTGGCGAAGTTGAATGGTTACGACGTTCAATCTGTTTCAAAGATTTAATTTATGGCAGACATCGTAAAATTGAAGATGCACAAGAAATGTGGAAAGGGTGGACTCCACTGTTATTGTTGCAACTCTTGGACTGGTAAGGACAGGAAGTCTCTCACCCGACTGATTCGCCGGATGATTAAGAAGGAACTCAAGAAAGAGATGACTGAGGCTTGACTTTCTATAAAAATCAGATAAACTATTTCCACAATGAAACGTAAGACCGCTCGAAAAATGTTGGCTGCCCTATTGGAAATTCAAACCATCCAAAAAGAAAACATGAAAAAGAAAACCCTCATCTCCAAAGTCGTTTCCATCGGTGATCTCCGCCGGCGTGCCGGTAGTGACGAGAAGTATCATCAGCTCGCCATGATTTCGGCCAGCAACCTTGGTGGGTCCCCGAAGAATCTCGACGACGCCATCAACTGGTTGAACACTAACGCCATGGAGACGGATGAGGATGGGGTGGTCGGTGAAATCAACTTCTGCCGTGATTTGGTTAAATAAATGGTTGACTTCATTTAACGTCGGTATTATGATTCTATCACGATGAACCTCCAAGTCGAATTAGCCAAGTCAATTGCCAGCCTGGCCCACCAAGGCCAGTTCCGTCGTGATGGTCATACACCCTACATCAGCCATCCAGCCTCAGTTGCACGGAGGATTCGTGCTGTGACGGTTCTCCCATATTTTGAGGCGGTTGCATGGCTGCACGATTCGATTGAAGACTCTAACGGACAGGTCCAGGAGAATTTGTTGTTGACTCGTGGAATTGATATAGAAATTGTCAATGCGGTGGTCGCCATCACTAAGGTTGATGGTGAGGATTATGAGAAGTATTTGCTTCGTGTGAAGTCAGATCCTTACGCGAAACTTGTCAAGATCCACGATATGTTGGACAACCTATCCGACCGCCCTTCCAATAAACAAATTCTCAAATACGCTAGAGGTCTTCAGTTTCTTCTTTCTTGATTATGAACCGTATCGTTGATCGGTCAGAACAAAAATTTTACAGAATTGATGCATGGCATCCTTATAGACATTCTGTGGATGAAGTCGTGTTAGGCATCTCTGCTGCAGAGGAACTTTCAAAAATGTGGGAAGATGACGGTTACGAAGTGGAAATTTCAAACGATTATTGACTATGGATCTTAATACAAACGTCACTGTTTTTCGAGGTTATCTGAAGAACCGCACGTATTTCGTAAATCTTTCCGAAGATTATGATGAAGGCGGAATGAATTGGCACGGGTCTTTGGAAGGGTTGAAGGAAAGGCTCGTCGAACTCTACGGACTATATTGGACCGAACACGTTGAAATCCAACGGTGGCAGTTGACAGAACAACGGATTGATCATATTACCGGCGACGGAATTGATTACCGAAATTCTTTTTGAAGAGGCTTGACTTTTTATCATTTTGGAGATACTCTAGTCCCACAATGAATAACACGATTCCAGTCGTAACCCTCCGTGACCTCAACTACTCCAAGTCAAATCCTCCGGTTTCGATTCCAGCCGGAACGAATCTTGAACTGTCTTTCAGTCAAGAAAATCACGCCAAGGCGGTGTTTCATTTCAACGGAGTCCGTCATGGTTTGTTGGTCAGCAACCTTCACAAGACCGTCAAGGCAACCAATGGTGTGAAGTTTCGCAAGTTTCCGTCAATGGTTGCACTTGAACGGATGAACAACGATGGAGTTTGCACCACCGTCACCGGTCAGCGGGTTGAGCCAGACGGTGTTGCTTCCGATGGGTCTGCTTCGTGGCTGTTGGTCGCCGGCGTCATTTAATAAAAACTCTTATGGACGAATACAAACTAATCAAGTCGTTGGACGTCAATGGTGTTCGGGTGAATGTCTTCTCGAGCGGAACCGTGAAGATTTACGGTAAAAACAAGGCAGCTTCTGACGTGGTTATGCGTTACATGGAGGCCGAGGGAATTTTGGATGACATTTTTGTTCAATCCGATTTTAAGTGCAAACGTAAGAGTTAACGGCTTGACTTTCTATAAAAACCATCTACACTGATTCCACAATGAATCTAACGATTAACAAAGTTTCCCATCACCGAAACGGTGTTTGTGGAATTGGTTTCACAGTCATCCTTTTCACCGACAATGAACTAAACGATGGTCCGATGGTGGCTACGATCTCTGACGATGACAAGTTGGCCTGCCATGTTCTTAACGTCGGTGAGTTGGTAAAGGGTAACATCGAATTTGCTGAAGGAAACAGTTTCCGTGGCGACCGTTATGTGGATGACCTTTTGAGGTTGGCATCAGAGTTCGAGGAAAACGTAAAGTAGGCTTGACTTTCTATAAAACTAAACTATACTGGTTTCACAATGAATAAGAAACAAAAAATTCACAGAGGGTCAATCATCACCAACATCGTTCCTATCAAGGAATATGCTCTCACACACCCAGTTGGAACGGTGGGGCAAGTTACACGAGTTCTTCGCAAGAAGGGCCAGGTTGTGGTCAAGTTTAAGGACGGTTATGGAAGTATTGTTCCAGTCGCAAACGTTGAACTCTCTCCAGTGACCAACCAAAAGGTGCCTAAGGTGGGTGATTTGTTCTATACCAGTTGGGGCTACGATCAAACCAACATCGACTTTTATCAGGTGACCAAGGCAATCAGCAAGGACACCGTCGAGGTCCGTTCGTGTGTGGGAAAACGGGAATATGACCAACCCCTGGCCGGGCATGTCAAGGCGGACAAAGGCAACCTCACAGGTGAACCGAAGAAGCATCGGGTTCTCTACGACCTGGCCAACCGATGAGAACGCTGAACACTTTTTCAGCGAATGGGCTTGATATTTGGTGAACCTCGGACTATGGGAGTCTAACTCCTGAATTCATTGTCCTCGAAAACACCGAGGGTCCAAAGTGTTGAGAAGATGACCGGCGACTTAATTGTTGTCGGTTTCTTCTTTTTAACGGCTTGACTTTTTATCATCCTTGAGATATTCTTTTAACACAATGAACGACAAACTTGACCCACAAAACGAAGCCCACGAACTCGCTCACATGACTGCCGAGGAACAGATTCAGGAACAAAAATTCATGGATGAGGCTCGAGAGATTCGAGAGGCTGACATGGCACGTGGTTGGCCCGGCGATGGATCCGGCATGGATGACTTTGCCGACTACAATCAAAACGAAGCGATGGATTATTCCAACGAATAAAAATATGGAAAATTCTAATTGGGTATTTGAACGGAGTAGCGGATTCGCAGGATGGCGTTGCACAAAGTGTGCTACGTGGATTTACGACCGATCTCCATTTGTTTGTAACTGTAAACCAATTCACCTGGAAGGTATAACATGGTCAGACCATTATCATTCGGGAGAATGTCCGGACTGTGGTGAAAAGATTCCTTCCGTTGCGGAGGAAGGTGACGAGTGTGGAAACTGTGGCCATGTCTTCTGGCTAACCTTTGAAAACGCAGGGAATTAAACTTATGCCCAACGTCAAAGATTGTATCGAATACATCGTTGGATGTGGATTCACGTTCACAGGAAGAGTTTCTCGAAGGTTTCCGAGAGGAGGTCCTACGTTTTACTGTTTCACTAAAAATTCCGGAACTATGCCAAATGGTTCAACGGAAGTCCTTTTCACCATCTCTGAACTCCGTCATGCAAAACAATTTGGTTGGTAGGCTTGACTTTCTATAAAAATCCCCTACACTTGTCCTACATGAAAACCATTCCATTGAAACGTGCTCACGAACTAATCGAAGCTGCTTCGGCAGTCATCGTTAATCGAGACGCACTGATGTATCCGTCGTTTGACGATTTGACGGGAGATTCCGATAACGAGTTTCTTTACCTCGGTTGGACTGACTCCGATGGTCTTGAATTTGTTATTAAAGCCTGTGAAGGCGAGAACCAAGAGGTCGAAGTCACTGATGACGGTAATCTCGTGCTGGTTGATGATGAAGGTGAAAAATTTGAGTTGACTCTCTTAACAACTAATGTGGTGAAAGTTTAATTTATGAAACCTATTGAAGCTCTTTTGTTGGTTGCAATTGCGGTTGTGTTTTTGTCAGTCGGTGTAAACATGGGAATAAGCACAACCACCGAAAAAATGAAACGTGAATCTCTCCAAGGGTTCGTGGCAAAAGCAACCTACGCAACTAATTCAGTTGGTGAGGTTTCTATCAAGTCTATCGAGTGGAAGAAACCGTAACGAATTGAGGCTTGACTTCTTATCATTTCTGGGATATTCTATTCCCACAATGAACACTACATCTGCCACCGAGTCACTCGTCGAGTTTTATCATCTCCCTGGCCTTGGGGTCAAGGAGACGGCCACCATCCTCACCACCGGCACCCATGACAGCTGCCACGAGTTGTATTCCCATCTTCGCAAGGTCAACCTGGCCACGGGAGACACCGCGGGTTATCGTTACAGCATTCTTCCCACCGATGAGGCAGGCCGAGTTGTGAAGCAGACCAATGAGGAGTCTGCTCGTGATCTGGCCGAGTTCCGTCATCGGGTTTACGGTGAACCTATGCCGGTCTAAGTTGTTATCTAATGAAGACTTACATCGTTTTTGATGCATGCGGTCGGGAACTCGGTCTAATCAAGGCCGGAAGCCTTATTTCTGCTGAGAAGAAAGCGAAGAAGAAGTTCGGGGGCTACCTAAACGTCTGTTACACAGAGATTTAATTTATGACCCAGAACCAACCTGACAACCAAAACGACCCTTCCTTCGACCCCCACGAACAAGCCGGGCATGACGCTGCCTTGACGCAGGCGAGCCTGATACTTCTTGGGTTTGTGTTGACCGCCATTATCATTGTGACGGTTCTCGTGGACAATTCTCAAGCTCCATGGCAAGTTAAGGCAACTTGTGTTGGTGTTGCTTTGATGGGATTTATTTCTTTGGCGGGATGGTTGGATTGAACCTATGTCGGAGAATAACCTTCGTGAAGGAAACCGTGCATGGTTCACGTTGCCAGTGTGTTTAATAGTCGTTGCAGCAACCTTTTGGGTTGACCATAAAGGAAACGATTTGAACAGTATAATTTTTAACCTTCTGGGAATCTTGATTCTTTGTATTGTTGGAATGATGGAAAATAAAGGTTGATTTTCTTTAATCAAAGAAGTCTTTTAACACAATGAAACCGAACATCAAACTTCCCGCAGTTTTCCGACCAACATCTGACAGCCTTATGGATGTAAATGGCATCACATTTCGACTTGTTGCCATGCATCAAATGACTTACGACGGAGAATGGGAATCCGCTGGATTTTACCTCTATCTCGCAAATGAACTGATCGGTCACTTCTGGGGTTATCCAAGCAATGAAAACATTTTATCGGTGTTCCGAACCTACATGGCGGTGAAATCTACTGATTACGGGATCACCCGTGATGAAATCAAAAATCTTCAGAAGATTTAATTTAATTCGTTGACTTGTTATAGAACTCTGTGTAATCTGTCCCACGTAATGAACGTCGGCGGCAGACGAAAACTGCCAGTGAGGTGGTCAAACACCAAGAGTGGGGCACCAAGGCGACCCTAAATCCCTTTATCGTTATCTAACATTTTCATCAAATTAAGGCTTGAGTTCTTTTAAGGTCGGTGATAATCTATTTCCACAATGAAAGTCACCCAAGCACAAATCAAGAACTTCCTCAAGAAACAACTTTCCACCAACGAGGCGTGGGCTTTGCGAGCCCTTGTCCGTATCCACGAGTTCCAGACTATGGATGAGCAGGCTGCTGGTGTCACCCGTGAAGCAAACTCGGTGGGCTTTAGCGGTTGCGACGCTGAGTTTCTCACCAGCCTTACCCGTCAATACCTGACTCGGGGTTCGCTTAGTCAGAAGCAGATGGGATTTGTCTTCAAGAAAATGCCTCGTTACTGGGGACAAATCAAGGGGCTTATCCCTGAGGACCAGTTGGTTGCCTTGGTGGGTGCTGATCAGGCCAAGGCAGCGACCCCTGTGAACGCCTAATCGGCATTTGGTTGACTTGTTTTTGGTGTTGGTCTATAGTTATTGGAGATTGCCGAGGTGCCTCAGAGGCGACAGGAATAGCTTTGTAAGCTATCGGGTTAACAGCCCCACCGGGGGTTCGATTCCCTCTCTCGGCTCCAGACTTTACTTTAACGGTTGAACGATAACGAGTTATGAAGGCCAAATTTGTAAAAGATGTGACGCTTGATGTGCTTGATACCCACGAGGAACTTTACCACAAGTTCTTTCGGAAGGATGATGAAGTGCAAGTTTCTGATGCTGACGGAGTTAGCATACATGGCAGTCAGTTCACCAACATCCTTTTAATGAACGGTGATCTTCTGCTTGACGTTCCCCGCAACAGTGTTACCATTCTCTGAATGAGTAAAACACTAGATCTTAACCAACGGCCAACCAGCATCACCCTCAAAGATACCACGGGTGTTGCCTGTGACGAATGTTCAAACACCACCTTCAGCGAGGCGATGATTATGCGGAAGGTATCCAGACTCCTCACTGGTGCTCCGAAGGATTCTTATGTTCCCGTTCCGGTGTTTCTTTGTTCCGCGTGCGGACATCTCAATGACGAGTTTCTCCCAGCCGAACTGAAGGCAGCGAGTGAACCCAGTCTCATTGCCAAGGCCTGATTGGTCTGGTGGTACCCCTCCCAGACGGGGACAATTATTAAATGGACGCTTCATTGGAAACTTACGCGGCATCCGCCGGCAAGTTATTTGAGTGTTCGCACGACCCGGTGGTTTTTCGTCTAATGAATGACCACGTTTATGACGCAATTGAATCGTTGACCACTATCCTAGAATCAACCAGAGATTTTTCTGGAAATCCGTTCCCAGAATTTGTAATTTAAGTCTTGATTTTTAATCTGTCCTGCGGTATTATTTTAACAACATGAAAACCAAGTTCACATTGTCTATCACTGAAGCTCAAGACCGTCTCGCTAGTCACATGGTTGACGACCTCCCGTATTCCGAAAACGAGATTGAAGTGGAGATTGTTCCTCAGGTGGTTCCTTCTGATAATCTTCCCCTCAACAAAGCATCCAAGATCGCATTGATTAAGTTGGTTCGGACTCTTTCAGACGACCTTCTGAACAATCGTTTGAAGTTGACTACTCGTGGCGAATTTGAACCCAATCCCGGAGCGAAATACTGGGGTTTGGCTGAAGCAAAGGATTACGTCGAGAAGTATCTGATGTATAATACTCCTAAGAATTAAGATTTATCAAAATGGCTGTGTAGTCCAACGGCAGGAGACAAGCGACTTAAAATCGCAACAGTGTGGGTTCAAATCCCACCACAGCTACCAATTAAAATATGAATACTTCAGACCACGTTCATTATCGAACGGATAATGTATTTGAATCTCATGAGAGGAACAAACGTATCTATGGTGACACTTTTGTCACCCTTATAGATTCGCACATCAAAGAAACCGTCGAACTTTTTAGACACGCGAACATCTGGGTTGTGAATGGAAACCAACTTCACACCACCCTTACCGATTTGAGTGATTTTTGGGAGTTTGACAGAAGCCGTAAGTAATTTTATATGACCCTCACATTCAGCTGTTTCGGTTTTCATTCAACCGAAGTCTTCATCAAGTCTGACCATCGAATTGATATGATCGGTTATCTTACCGAGAAATATATGGGGCGTGATAAGGAGTGTGGGTGGGAATTTCATCCACAATACGATGAACGGAGGTTTGAGAAGATTCCTTCCGAGGATAAAATCGTGGCAGAATACCTTCGACAGTATAAAGAAAAGGGTGTTTCCTTGAACAAAGAAATCGTTTACGCCGGATGATTCTTGCTGCTGCTATCCTCAAAGACGGTGTGATTTACACGGGCAAACGCCACTGTAATATCATCCGCGATACTCCCAAACATCTCAAAGTGGGTAAAGGACCGCATGTTCAAGGTTTCGTTGACCATGAGGGTAATTTTTTAAATCGGGAGGATGCTGCTAGGCACGCTAAACTCTGGGGGCAGGTGGAGAAACTCAAGTTCCATTCAAAAGAATTGTATAGCGAAGATTTGTGGTGACATTTAAAAAAGAAATGATTGACGGAACCGTAATGGTCTGATAAAGTCGTGTATATGAAAATTGTCCCCGTTGAAAATGACGGAAAAAACTATCGACTGGATTTTGAAAAAGCACTCGGCCTCGGCGTTCTTTCAGAAACTCGACAATTTAACATCACCCTCGACGAAGATCAGGTCGCAGTTTTATTGTCTGTGTGCAATCGAATTGGGGGTCCAGTTGCGGGTGCCCGTGGCGTGACAGATGCTATTTACGATAATCCTGCGATTTACTTTAAAGATTAAAGTAAAAAACGATTGACAATCAGCTGCTTTAGTTTAAGATATAAAAACTGTCGGACAACAAATAAAGAAAACAACACAATGAATCGAGTTCACACACTCCGCAAGATGGGAAACAAGGTTAGCGTCACTCACCGCCGGCGTTATTATGACCCGGTGAATAAGCGATGGACTATGCTTTCACGTTATGAACGGTCGCTGGCACCCCTCCCCGATTTCGTCACGGCTGACGTTCGTGGGGGTGAGACGGAAGTTTCTCTCCGAACTAAGAGCGGCAAGGAGTTGACTTCGGTGGCAAAGTGTTCCAAGAAGGACATTTACGTTCGTTCCGTTGGCCTCAACACCGCATTGGATGGCTTGCTTTTTGAGGCAACCAAGCCCGTCGAGTGTTTCGTTGTCAACAATACTGGAGTTTTCCCTCAATTGAATTTGGCTCCCGAGACTGCCAAACAGTAAAGTCTCGGATGGTGTTTAGGTGATCCATTCAAAATCATCATATATTAGAGAGTAATAGATAAAAATAGAAAGTTTGAGAGAATCTTCAACAAAATCTCTCTGGTAGGTGCAAATGGTTTCGAGTTTTGACCAAGAAAAAACTCGTGGTGGAGGTAGAACGGTTTGAAGTTTAACCGAGAAAAAACTTCTGGCGGGCGCAGGAAAGGAGCAGCAGCAATGTTGCTCCTTTCCAATGTCCTACGGACACAAAAAAACCGACTTCAAAAGAGTCGGTCTGGAGCCCATGGCAGGAGTCGAACCTGCAGTTGGATTTCTCCTCCCGTTTACGAAACGGGGCCGTTACCAGTTACGGTTACATGGGCATTATACGGAGCCTCCTCAGAGAATTGAACTCTGTCATCAGACTTACCAAGTCCGCAGGCTACCATTAACATCAAGGAGGCATCACTACAACGAGAGGGCTCGAACCTCTGACTCCGGCAATTATCGGGCCGGCAATGTTACCACTACACCATCGTCGTAGAGAAATTAATGTGGATTTCACCGGCTTCAACGGCCGTTTGTTCCCATCTGGGGGTACCTCCCAGATAATGGTCTATCACATTCTTGTGAACTGAGTTACTACATTTGGAGATAAATGTGTGGAATCGAACCACTCTAACGACTCGAAACGTCGTCATGCGACCATTACATTATTATATTTACCAACTTTCATCTCTTTCACAAACTGGTAGGCCTGTAAGGATTTGAACCTTAATTTTTGCGTTCGAAGCGCAACGTGATAGCCAGTTTCACTACAAGCCCATTCTAAATTTATTAATTCCAAAACGTGTGTATATCACGCACGGCATCGTAGGTGACTCGGATAACACCCAAACATGAACTCATTGCCGTTTTCTTCAACTTGACGAGCAAACTCAGACACCGAACCAAAGATTTCCTCAATCAAAGATTCGTTTCTACAATCTCCCAATTTGTCCATGTTCATATCAATTTCCTCCCATCAATTGTGCGAGTTCGTATTGCCAAATGTGTTCCACTTGTTTAGTTTTTTGTGGTGCACCTTTATCGTTCACCCAGTGATGTGTCCAAACAATCATACTTTGAGTTCCTCCATCAATTTTTGGAGTGCCCTTAAAATACTCTTCGTTATTTCCAGTAATCATTAGGGAAACATTCTACCATGACTTTAAATAAAGTCAATACCTCGTTCTGAATCTGCCAATCGTTTCTCCTTCGATTCAGACAAACATCTCGAAAACGTTAAAAGGATGTCCGGGGTGGTTGCAGCCGTGGGAGTCGAACCCACCTATTCTGTCTTATGAGGACAGCGCCTGATCCGCTCAGCCAGACTGCAATTTGTTTAATCCGTAAGCAATTGGTAAAGAAGACCTTTACCGTAACCGATACACCGTCCAGCGAATTCATTCACTTGTCGGTTATGAGCGGTGTAAGTTCCAACGATAGGTCCAGAGAACTTGCGAGCAACAGCGTCGCCGTTCGGTCTGGTTTCGATGAATCCGATGATGAGGTTATTTCTATCTCTAATAGTTTCTGTATCCATATGTTCAAACATAATACCCCATCGTTTCAATTATGTCAATGGAGATTTGAAGAAATGTTACGGGAAGACTTAATCGTGAAGATGCTTCTTCTTGGCCACCGTATTAGCCAAATTGACCGATGGGATTTCACAGGAGACTAACACACTATGAATAAATGTCAGCTTTGTATTTCCGTTTTCGTTCTTTCCATACAAATGTATGGAATCTATCCATCGGTTAAATTGATCTGGGATTTCACAGGCATCAAATCGGTATATTTGCTTCGCAACCGGGACAATCTACTCCGATTGATTTATAAACCTAGTCCGGTAATCATCCCACTTAGGAGAGGGAATTTCCCGTCTATACAGACAAAATTGTTTTGAAAGAACTTATTGAACCGACAACCAATTATTTCATACTTTGGTCGTCGAGTCAACTATTTATTTATATGAAAAAGACAATTAAAGATTTCATCACCTGTAAAGGATCTAATAAGTATGGTAGCATCAGATGTCATGCCAGAAAAGTGACCTCAACCAGACAACAAAAGTGTAAAAAATGTGAATATGATAAGCACGTAGAAACGTGTCATATCAAACCGATTTGTTTATTCGATGAATCCACTCCCATTGAGATTGTAAATGCTGATAGTAACCTGTTATTGTTATGTCCAAATTGTCATTGGGAACACGACGATATTTTAAGTTCTAAAATCAGAAAATTAGAAACTACGTGCAAGTGTGGGAACGTAAAATATCGTTATTCTAAAATATGCGATTTATGCGAACGTGAACGTAGAAAGAAAGAAACTCCACGAAAAGTAATAAATCGTCCATCTAAAGAAGAATTGGATGTGATGGCATCAACTATGCCAATGACATCCATCGGTAAGAAATATGGTGTATCGGATAATTGTATTCGTAAGTGGATTAAGTCCTACGTTTAATGTTGGCCCGACCAGCACTCGTCCTGGCTCTCTTCCGCTTATGAGGCGGGCGCTTATACAAAGATTTAAGCTTCGGGCCAATTAGTTAATTGCTACCAAACCGAAAAGACGTGACTCCGCAATCACCATCATGGAAACCCAATTTATCCAAAGCAACTTGATCTTCCACAGACAATTCACTCCACTGAACACCATTGACAATGAGTTCATCATGTTCACAGTGGGTAGGATACTTGTCTTCACCCAAACCATTGTATTTGGCAAGAATCGTGAGGGCTTTGATTAGGTCGTTCATAACTTAAATCTTTTCCAAAGCTGCTAACACGGTTTCAGCAAGATGGGTTTGTCCATCATCGTAACCAATTTGGTAAGCATCGTCAACATTACCACCACAGTCGTCGTTGACCATGAAATCTTCCGAATCACACCGAGCGGGATTCTTCGTGAGCTTTTTAAGCATTTCTACAAGTTCGTTCATAAAATTAAAGAACTTCCACCGTAATTTCACTTGGAGGGGAAACTCGTTTCAATAGAGTGATCTGTGCCACGTAATACACTTCACGTTTGCCGTGGTCGAGATAGAACGTTTTAATATCGTCGAGCGCCGCCTTCTCATTCACATAGAAATTGGCCAACGTGACGTCTTCTGTGCTCTCGCCTTCCGCGTCAACCAAATTCTCTTCGGAATTGAAAATGACGTAGGGGCAATTAAGTTTCTTCATAGGAGACAATCTTACACCACTTCTTTTAAATTACAACACCTTTTTTCTTCAAAGTTCGTTTGAAAACAGTGTTGTCACTGAGGGAATTCCATTCCGACGGACGACTTAAAACATGACGGATGGCGTGAAGGGCGTCAAAGTTAATAAGGCTTTTCCCTTTGCCCTTCCCAGGCAACATATCAACATTGTCAAGGATTTTGTTGATGGTTTCAACGAGTTCAGAAGGATGTTTCATGTAAGACAACTTTACCACTTTTTATCGAATTGTCAACCGCTTTCTGTGGTCCCATCCAGAATCGAACTGGCCAGTACCCCAATCTAGGGATTATACGTGTTATAAGCACGCCCATGCACCTTACATCTTGGGACCAATAAATTTACACCAAAATTCTAAACGTGAAGTCTTTTGTTGGACACGCACCGCTGGTCAACCAAACCTTTCGGTCTTCCCAATCACCGACATCTCCACTCAACCTTGCAAGTATAGACTCAATTTGGGGTTTGTCAACACCGACGGTATTAACGTAAATCTTTCCTCCACGGTTCCTCACAGACACCTTGAATGGCGTCGGACAATCCACGAGTCTAACGATTTCTTTTCTAAGTTCTTTCGTTGTCATAAAATAATTTCAATCCATCGAGATGCCACTGAATTCCGTCCATGAAACATTTATCTGTGGAGAAGTTTTCCCACCGAATCTGGCACGACTTTCATCTGAGAGATATGACCTCAAAGATCTACGGAGATTAGCTTCATCGTAAACATACGTCACGTTAGAATCTCGACGTATTACTTTAGTGTCGTCAAATTTCTTCCACATAAATTGGTTGTCATAGAGAATTTTGAAATCTCGACCCTTCCCTTATCAAGAGAACGCTCTGCCTCTGAGCTATATGACAATGAAAACCATGACGGAGAGTACTGTCGTAGTGGGCTACGAAGCCTATAGGTAATCGTGGTGTTGGTAACAAACCGACATTGATCCACGCCTACGTTGGTTATCTCAACCGTCAAAGAACAAAAATGGTGCGCCCGGCGAGACTCGAACTCGCGACCAAGTGGTTAAAAGCCACCTGCTCTACCAACTGAGCTACAAGCGCATTATACTATCGACTCATTCTTAAACCGGCATCAAATCCGTGTTTGTATCCATCAATGTAGTGATTCTGTTCACCGATACTCCAATCCGAAGGAAAGTTGAATTCAGTCTTCTCTCGGAGATTACTTGAAGCATCTGAGTAACCGTCTTCTTCACCGAACTGCCACGCTTCAGTAGTTGATTTCATGTAGGACAACTTTACCACCGAACGATAAAAAGTCAATTAAGAAATTCGTTTATCGGAACGGTGAAACACACGTCACCATCTTCAATGTCGTGGAGGTTACATTCGGTGTCAATTTCGTCAAGAGTCACCAACTTGTCTCCTGGCCAACGTCGGTCATCGGAATAAATGTGCAACGATCCGAGGGAGATTTCAACGTGTAGGTATTTTCTTTTCATACTTGGCATAATTGGAGCACCGTGTAGGAGTCGAACCTACTTGAAACTCTTTTGCAGAGAGTTGCCTTGCCGTCCAGACCCACGATGCTTGAAGGGTTTGTAAATTCATCTCAAATAAGATTACCACACTTATTTTAATTGTCAAGTGGCAGTCCCTGCTGGAGTCGAACCAACTTAGCCCGTTTCAGAGACGGGAACACGGCCGTTATGTTAAGGGACTATGGCTGGGACGGAGGGACTTGAACCCCCAATCTTCTCGTTCAAAGCGAGGTGCAATACATTATGCTACATCCCAATTGGAAAATGTGGCAGAGTGCTAGTAATTTACACCACACCCGATAAATTCTTCGGATTCGACATCCTTTATCATTGGGTGTCCGGACTTTAAACCCCGGAACTGCTGCCTTAAATGGTGGGCCGGATGGGACTCGAACCCATATCGCAACGCTTAAGAGGCGCGCATCTAATCCAGTTGAACTACCGACCCGTGTTTCGGTGTTGGATTTCTACCAACGTCATTGGCCTCATGGCAACCGAAATTTTAAATTGGACGGTCAGACGCCGGAATTGAACCGTTTTCTGTGTTAAACACTTATCGCCCACGACTCACTAGCTAGTTTGAGTTCGTCTGACCGAGGACAATACTAATATTTTTTATTGAAACGTCAACATTTATTTTAACTTGGTGCACCCACCCGGACTCGAACCGAGATCGCAAGGCTTAAAAGGCCCGCATCTTCCATTTGAATTATGAGTGCAAAATCGACTGGAGCCAGTGACAGGATTTGAACCTGCGATGATTTTCCCGTTTACAAAACGGATGCTTTCAACCTCTCAGCTCACACTGGCGACTAACTTAAATTATTGGTTGATGATGTTAAATTTGACACACCACTTTTTAATTGTATTTCCACTTACATTATACATTCTACCTATCTCTGAAAATGGTTAACTTTTTTGGTTGGCTACCTAACCAACATTTTTTACATTGTTTTCCTGCCCCCGAGTATTCAGCTGAACATTTCGGACAAATGGGCGATTTAATCTTTACATTTCTTCCTGAAAAAGTAGAAGTTTGACTGTTACAGTTGGGGCACAGAAATCTGAGGTTTTCGATTCGATGATCGTTATTTATTCCATTTATGTGGTCCAAAATTAGAACTAACCGTTCACCGTTCCAATTATTAGTCACTCCACATTTACATTTATATGGAATCAAATTCTGTTTTATGATTCTGTTTTTAACATTCCCTCTACACACAGTTGAATTTTCAACGAATATGTCACCGTTTTCTTTTTTTGATTGTCTCCCATTCTTTCTAAAGTTGGCCACTCTTAATTCGGTCAACAAGGTTAAATCTACAGACTCTTTCTTTATTCTGTCACTTAGAGTTTTATAGTTACCTGCAACCGGAACAAGTTCCAATTTCAAAAGAACTTCTTTTAAAGAACAACACGAATTCACTAAACTTTGAAATTCATCACTTTTTAATTTCCATATTTTGCTTGTTTTCATAAATGTCATTTAACTCATGCACTTAATAAGTAAGGGTTAAGATAACAAAACAATAAATTTAATTGGGGCGTTCAACGGGAGTCGAACCCGCATCTGCTAAATTCACAATTTAGGGACTTGAACCAATTAGTCTATGAACACCATTCTAACCGACGGTGCTCATGGTAGGAGTCGAACCTACATCATATCCAATTATACGCTAACTGCTTCGTAGGCAGTGCTAATACATGAGCAATTTAAATCGGACGGTTTTTCATGGCGTTCCACCATCTGCTTATCCGTCATGCAGTTTCCATTATGAATATGGTTCCGTGGGCAGGAATCGAACCCGCATACTTCGGGTAACAACCGAATGTAATACCATTATACGACCAGGGAATGAAATCTAACTTTGGCTCCCACCCCAGGACTCGAACCTGGAACCACCTGATTAACAGTCAAGCGCTC